>JANMME010000730.1:0-2065 GCA_031373015.1 Saprospiraceae bacterium | reverse complement strand
CGGGTTGTTTTTCTGAGCGATTTCGGCCAAAAGTGGCACGGCGGGATTGTTCGCCTCGTCGTAAAAATCGGCACTCAAAAGGGGCACCACTACCTGGCATTCGTCCATCGTTTTGCGAAGCCAGGCCTGCACGTCGCCTTGCCCCACGGCATCGGCAAGGCTCACAAACTGGGCGGGCAAATTGCGCAAATACTTGATTAGCAATTCGTATCCATCCTTGTCCGCCGCTTCGTTGTAGAGCACCAGCACTTTGGCGCGCGTGGGCTGGCTGCTGCTGGCGGCAGCAGGAGTTCCCAATTTTTTATATTCGCTGACGAGGTTATCCACAAAGACCTCCAGCGTGTCTTTGGGGAATTGCATCCCAAATTCGCCCTGAAAAAAAACCTTCGTGTCGGCTTCGGCTGGAAGCTCGTCTTTGGTCGTGAAGGAGTAGGGCTGCACATTGTCGCGCACGTTTTTGTAAAGCGTATCGAGCAGCAGGCGCAGCCCCCAGTCTTCAAAATCAAAACCGAGGAAAAGGTGGTGGCGAAAATCTTTGAAAGCATTGGTAAGCAAGTCGGGGATGCGCTCGTTTTGCTGTTCGCCCACGATTTTTTTGATGTAACTGAGTTGTTGTTTGTAGGTCAGCACCAAGGATTCAGGCTTCTGGTAGGTGCCGAGGAGGTTGTAAATAACCACACGCGAGTCCTTCTCAAAATCAAAATTGAAGCCGGTGGAAGGTTTGTACCAGTTGTAAAAATCGGTGTGGTAGGCTTGCGCGATCTGGTCATATAGCCGGGTCACAAAGTTGTCGGGCGTGGTGTTGATAACGATGCGGAACTTCAGGTCGGTGAGTTGTTCCAACGAGGGGTGGAGCTCACATTTCTCCGCGATATCGGTGTAGAACTTAGCCACTTCTTCCTGCAAGACATTGTCGGTGGAGCGGTTTTGGACGCGCAGGAGGCTGGTCACATAAGGCAGGTTGCAGTCCTCGTCGGCGCCGAAGGTCAGATCGTATTTGTCGGCTAAAAACCGGGCGCAGAGGTCGGTGATGGGCTGCCATTTCCCGTCCTTGTCTTTGGCGGCCAAAGCGGCCGGGCCAAGGAAAAGCACGCAAGATCCCTCTTTGACCTTTCGGGCAATGTTTTGGTAAAGTTCGGCGGCTGAAGTTGAAGGAGTAGGCATGGTGATGCGAAGTAGCCGACAAAGGTAGGAAAACTGTGTTTGGATATTGCGGTTTTAAGGCTACTTGAATGGACCCTTTCGAAATGCAGCATTTTATTCATGAACGAGGGTATAGTAAGCTGACCGACCGTCTTTGGTGTTCACTTGCAGCCCGTAAAGTCCCGCCGACAAATCGCCCGTTTGAATATCAACAGAAACATTTTCAGAGGCTTGGATTTCCCGAAGAAGCCGACCCGTGGCATCATACAAGGCGATGGATAGCATAATGGCCTGTTCGCTTTCTACCCGCAGCCAATCCGAAAAGGGGTTTGGCGAAATCTTTAGGGACAAACCAGATTTCGGGGCATTGGTGGAAACGCCAGGGGGGCAACCGCCGAATAAACTGAAACATTCGTCAAATTGGCCCTGGACGTATTTGTCGTTTGCGGCTAACACAGAAAGGTTGTCCGAAACGCTTCCTTCAGCGCCCTTGCGCACCCAGAAATAGCCTAAGATCAATTCATTGACCGCTCCAGGGTATAAGGTGAAGGGGCCAAAAGAGGCCAATGCTTTCCGCTCGCCCGGTGTGTTGCCGTCGCTCACTTCCGACCATTGGGCAGGATTGAGCGGGTCGCCCGTGTACATCAGGCCATTGTTCGGAAATGGGGTGCCATCGGTGTTGCGGCCCGCCAGCAAGTTGTAATATTGTTCCGGGTCGTTGAGATTGGTATCATCCACGGGGACAAAATGCCATTCATCAATCTCTTCACTCGTTTCACCGTTTAATGGGCCGCGGAGCAAGTCAACAGCCATAACCGGGGGCGAATTTTCAAAGCTGCCTTCGTCCACATCGTCGCCGTTGTAGGCATACACCATCCTCCGCGCAGGGTCGCAACCAATGAAATCATCGCCGCCATTGCCG
>JANMME010000634.1:0-4147 GCA_031373015.1 Saprospiraceae bacterium | reverse complement strand
TTACCCCCGCAATTCACCGCACAAGGTTCTTGCCTCTGACATGATCTTCTCCCGCCGTTCGCCCGAAAGATGAAGGAGATCCGACCACCTTCCGGGTTTGCACAGCGTTTTGGCTAATATAATACTTTGCTCCAGCAACCTGTTTTTTTCCTGGCGGGTCAGGAGGGTCAGGCAGGTGACGGGGTGCAAATTTGAGTCGTCCACCAATTCTCGGAGGCTTCCTTTGGCGGGGTAGTTCCAGCCCACGAGGTGCATTCCGGCACATTGCCCGTAGTCCATCGCATCGTCCGAAAAACGGGTGTTCGTAACGATCCAGCCTTCCGTTTTTTTCTCCTGCGACTCCTCTGGATTTTTTGCCCGGTATGCTTCCAAATCGCGGAACCGCGAATGGATGTACAGCGGGATTTTGATATTGCTCACCGATCCAGCCATCTTAAAATTGTTGATTTTGGGTTTCCCCAATGCGCCCGTGTAATGCAGGTATTTGCGCACAGGCTCGGGCAATCCTTGTAAATCCGCTTCGGTCAATAAGACGGCTGGTAAAGAAGCCGGTTGCTCCAATCCGGCCTTTACTTCGCTTCTATAGGTATTGAAATAACTCCAAGTCCCATAAGCGATAATAATAGCGAGGAGTGCGATCCCATTGGCAATAGTACCAAACTTTGCATCCTGCCAACTCCTGAAAATCAAGCATTGGGAAAGTACAACCGCTGGTGCTGCGACCATCCACCAAGTGTCTTTTTGTAAAAAGAGCATCACGGTCGCCACCACAAACAATAATGCAGCGAGCAACCACATTGCGCCCGTAGGCCGTGAAATGGGCTGCGAGAGTTGGCTGATTTCTGCGAATTTGAATGCTTTGACAAAGCCCATCAGATGGATGAGCCCGTGTGCGAGGAGGAGGAAAGCGAAGAGGTAGCGCATGGAGTTTGGTGAAAAGGGTTGTTTTGGCTAGTTTAAACCGCAAAATATAAAACCGCAAAATTTAAAATGTAAAACCAAGTCCGCCACACACTGCCTAGGCTCAGGACCGGTGCCACAATTTTTAATTTTACATTTTCCTGTTTTACATTTTGCGGTTTAAAAAATCAAGCATGTCCAGCAATCCTAATTCGGCATCTCCCGCAACTTCTCCAGTTTCAACACCGTCACCACCCCGTCCTTGATGTCCACCATGTTTTCGTTTTTGAAATCGGTGAGGGTACGAATAAGGGTTTCCTTGGCCGTGCCAGCAAGGGCCGCCAAGTCTTCCCGAAGGAGCTGAACGACCGGCCCGCTTTGATCGCAGAGGTGCGTGAGCGCGGTGGCTACGCGTTTGCGCACGGAGTTGTAGGCCAATTCGATGAGTTGTTGTTCGCGTTCCGCGATGTGACCCGCAAGCATTTTAATAAAGCGGGCGTTCACGTCGCGGTTGCCAAACACGAGGGCTGCAAAGTCTTGTTTGGGCACCAGTTTGATGCTGCAATCTTCCAGTGCGGCGGCACTTTCCGGGTAGGCATCTTCCTTAAAAAGGGCAAGAAAGCCCAAAAAGTCGCCCTGCTGTGCCACTTTCACAATGAGCTCGCGACCATCTTCGCTGGTTTTGAAAACCTTGACCTTGCCGCTTTCCACAAAGTAAAGCCAGCGCGGGTGTTCGCCTTCCCTGAAAACACTGTCTTTTTTCTTGTAATGCCGCACCTCTCGATTTTCGGAAAGGTGCTTGATGGCTTCCATGGCACGCGCTTCGTCAATGAAGCGTTCCAGGGAATTGCCGGCGTGTTCGGATGCGGCGCGCAGCCGCTCGCTCTTTTTCAGTCGTTTTTCGATGGTCTGCAAAAGCACAACATCGTCAAACGGCTTGGTGATGTAGTCGTCGGCACCTAGCGACATGCCCCGTCGGAAATCCTCCTTTTCGGCTTTTGCCGTTAGGAAAACGAACGGAATGTCGGCAGTGCTTGCCTGGCGGCTCAGGATATGCAAAACACCGTAGCCATCCAGTTCGGGCATCATAATGTCGCACAGGATAAGGTCGGGCAGATCTGCCTGGGCTTTGGCTGCGCCAATTTTACCGTTTTCGGCAACCATGGCTTCATAACCGCTCAAGGTGAGGATCTCGGCGAGGTTCTCGCGGACATCCGAATTGTCTTCGATGATAAGTATCTTTTTCATTTCAAAGCAAAGTTAGAAACCTTCCTCATATCAGCTGCTGATTTCAATCAATTGAAGCACTAACCAGCGTCATCATCGCCAATTCAGCGAAAGGGGCATCTTTGTACCATCATTCAACTGAAAAAATAAATCGTTTTTTATTATGAACATCTTTGCACCTATCTCCTCGCTTATGACCGACCATAAACACTTGATTACGGTCGCACCCGAAGAAACCCTTGACAAAGTCAAGGAGATATTTGACAACCACAAGTTTCACCATATTCCTGTGGTGCATTTCCGTGAAATAGTCGGGATAGTCAGCCGCTCTGATTTTGATTATTTCATGGGCGGCGCTTCTCACTATGAAGAGGATAAATATGTGAACCAATTGCGCATGGAGCGCACACAAGTGAAAGAAATCATGATTAAACGCTTGGGCAAAGTTGCGCCTGATGACCGCATCAATGTGGCCCTCGAGATTTTCTTGATCAACCGTTTCCATGCCCTCCCAGTAGTAGAAGACGGGGATTTGATCGGTATCCTTACCCCATTCGATATTATGACTGCATTGTCAAAGCAAGTGCCCGCGGACGCAAGTTTGGTGTATGAAAACAAGGAATAACCATGAAAGAAATTGCGACCATCGCCGCGGTCAATGCTGCAAGTTGCACTGGTAATTGTCAGGGTTGTGGAAATGTCCATATCAAGATATTTGGTGCTCACGACGCTTCGTCGCGCTTATTGGCAGAACGGGTTCGCATCGCATTGGAATCTACAGCCATGGAAGGCAAAGTGTTGGAGATTTCCGACCCCATTGCCATGCAGGCTTATGGTGTCAGCACCTTGCCCGCACTCATGATAGAAGGGGAACTCCTATTGCAAGGCTTTGTGCCAGAAGTTGCTGAAATCGCCCGACTTATGAAAAACAAGGATCTTTTAAATAGTAAGTTGTTCCAACTGCATACCCTGGGTGTAGCGGTTGACATGAGTGAGGTTTCAGCAAATGCACTTGGGTTTGCTTGGAAAATTGCTCAAAAAATGGACTGTAATCTGGAAATCGTGTATGCGATGGACAGTATTTTTGAAGGCACGGTGCCTTCCGCATCAGGCTTTTTGTCGAGCTATACCAAAACGATGCAGTCCGAACTGGACACTTTTATCGGCGAAACAATGGGCGCATTTGGGGTGCAATATGCACCTCCGGCCCGGTTCGCTGGAGAGCCCCGTGAGCCTTCAGAATCCAAAATCAAGCAACCGCACATTTCTTCCAAGGTCATCTACGGTGCGCCGGATGTTGCGCTAACCGAGTATTCCCGACATACGGATCTTCTTGTATTGGGGGCTACCGGGCGTGGAGGGCTGGGGAAAAAACTCTTTGGCTCGGTCAGCATCGAAGTATCGAGGAGCGCCCACTGTCCCGTATTGTTTGTTTCAAAGGAAGCGGAGTTCAAGGGTTTTGAGCAAATATTGTATGCCAGCGATTTTGATTCGCTCAACCCCTTGTCGGTGCAGCAAACCATTTCGTTTGCCAAGCGCTTCGACGGGCAAATCCATTTTGTGCATGTAGGGCCAGGCGGCGAGAAAGACCTTGATGCCCAGCGGGAGCGCTTTGAAGAAATTTTTAAAGAAGCGGACTACAACAAACCCTACATTTTTAGCAAAATGGTGAGCGACGACATCGTGGGTGCGCTTTACGAATATGCCTTTTACCATCGGATTGATCTGATGGTGTTTGTGACGCACCATCGCGCTTTCTGGGACAATATCCTGCACAAGAGCGTTACCAATGAGGTGCTCGCCAGCAGCGATATCCCCATTTTGGTCATCCATTCGGATGATGACATGCTTTGAGAAAAATCTGGGGCTTTTGTACACCTGCCCACACCAATAAGAAGCATAGATAGAGTTCATAGTTATCCCTGCTGAGCGGCTACGTTCGGCGGGGATTTTTTATTTACGATTTTGGATTTACGATTTACGATTTTTTTGATCCGAAAAAGGGCAGATTCATGCCTTT
>JANMME010000620.1:0-15338 GCA_031373015.1 Saprospiraceae bacterium | reverse complement strand
GGAGGTTTTCGAAAACCTCCGAGGTCTCCCACGATTGTTGACTGCCACTACCGGATGAGTGTCACATTCCCTTTTAAAAGTTCGATAAAGCCGTCCACATATTCCGCCTCCAAAAGCCAAACAAACACGGCTGGGTCACAGGGTTGACCCCGGAAATTGCCATCCCATCCCCTGGAAGTGTCGTTGACAGAGAAATTATGATCCTCGTAAATCAATTCCCCCCATCGGTCAAAAACCTTGAACGTCAGTATCTTGCGCACTTGCATGCTCTTTCCGTGTACCAATAACAGGTCGTTTTCAAAATCGCCATTAGGCGTAAAGCCGGTGGGGACATACACCCCGCGCGGTTTTTCTACCGTCACCCTTATTTCATTTTCACCCATACAGCCGTTTTCGTCAGTGACCTTGACTCGGAAGGTGTTAGTAAACCCAGGTTTTACCAAAATCTCCTCACAATTTGGAAGGCTTACACAAGTAAAACTATCAACCAGTGCGCTTTCCCATTCAAAACTGGTCATGCCAACCGCGTTGTTCACCGTAGGCGAGAGTAAAAGGCTGTCACCTAAGACCAAGGTTGTGTCAGTGCCCACCAATACTTGTACCTGCAAGGGTTGGCCAAGTATGCTTGTCGTACTGAAAACGCAGCCTTTGACATCGCGCACCTTCAAATCGTAAGTGCCCGCCGTCAAGGCGAGGAAGGCACTGCTACCCTCGAACGGGCCTCCATTAATACTATAACGATAGGGGGAGACCCCGCCGGAAACAAGCAAGCGAATCCGACCATCATGCCCCCCAAAACATTCAGGCTCAATGGTTTCAACAGTTGCCACCAACGCACCTGGCTGCAACACATTCGCGGAACCCGCAATCGTACATCCATTTTGATCCGTGACTTGTAGCGTATAGTTGCCAGGGACGAGGTCCTTGATCTCGGCAGTGGTTGCACCATTGTCCCATTGGAAGCTATAGGCACTTGTTCCCCCAGTTACGGTAGCCGTCACCACGGCATTGCTATCAGTCGAACAGGTGAGCGGCTGGATTTGGAACACGAGATCGAGCGGTTCGGGCTGTTGCACTGTAGCAACTGCGGAAGCAGTGCAACCCTTAGAATCTGTAACCGTAACCCTGTAACTGCCTATTGGGAGGCTGTCGTTCACAGGGGTTGTTTCATTGCTGTTCCACTGATAACTGACTGCGCCTACGGCGTTTTGCACGCCTGTCACGGATACCGTGCCATCTGCTAATCCATAGCAGGACACATCATCAACGGTCAATTGAAGGATTACAGGAGATGGGCTCACCACAACAAAAGGATGAATTTTCACACAGCCTTGAAAATCTGTCACAGTCAGCGTGTAATTCCCCGCTGAGAACCCTGCTACAACGGTCGAATTGGGGGCGCCCGGCAAACTCCATTGATAGTTGTATTGTGTCGAATCGCCCATGCCCAATCCACCTTCAATAAGTACCACCGCTACCAAGCCATCAAAATAGCCTTCACAAGTTGGTGGCGAGTATGCGGTTAAAACATGAATGCTGTCCAGCTGCTGAATGGCAGCAATTTGGCTGCCGGTGCAGCCCTTTGGGTCCGTGGCAGTCACCGTGTAAAGGCCCGTGGCAAGGTTTGAAGCGCCCCCGCCCACTTGGCCATTGCTCCAAATAAAAGTGAATGGCGCTCCATTGCTTCCGCTTGCGGAAACGGAAGCATCACCGTCGCTCTCTCCCCAACAAGCGAATCGGGTTTGAGTCGCCGTCACCATCACCCCGGTGCTTGGCTGAGCAATGGTCGCCGAAGATGTAGCGGTACACTGGTTGGTGTCCGTTACGGTTACAAAAAATGTACCCGCCGCCAAATTTGAAATGGTTTGGGTCGAGCCGGCCGCGCCCCAGCTGTAAGAATATGGCCCAACTCCTCCTGTGGGAATTGCGGTCGCCGTACCATCGCCGAAGTTCAGGCAAGATGCATTGGTGTGTGTGGTGCTTACGGTGAGTTGAGGCGGCTGCGTCACACTGGTTGAAGTGGTGATATTGCAGCCATTCACATCGGTGACGGTTACGGTGTAATTCCCTACGGACAAATTTTGAGCCGTTGCAGTATTTTGAGCGTTTGGGTCGCTCCACAAATAATTCAGAAGGCCCGTGCCTCCTTGAGCAAGGACGGTAATACTGCCATTGCTCCCGCCAAAGCACTGGACATTTTGAGGGACAATACTTACAATCGAAATGCTTTGGGGGCAATCCAGCGTATCGGTGTAATTTTTCACGCAGCCCACCGCATCGGTAAGGGTTAAAAAATATGCACCGCAAGCCAAGTTTTGAAGGTCAGCGGAAGTGCTGCCATTGCTCCAAAGATATTGGTACGGTGCGCTGCCACCTGATACTTGTGTGCCAATCGAGCCATTCTGAAAGCCAGCACAGGAGGGAGGAACTCCATTTAACTGAAGATCAATGGGCGCCGCTGCAACAATGTCCACTTGGCTGATTTCAGTACAACCATTGGCATCGGCGACCGTAACTTGATAGCTTCCCGGACAGAGATTTGTGGCCGTTTGGGTGCCTGCGGGAATTGAAATGTCCTGCCAATCAATTTGATAGCCCCCTACCCCACCCGAAGGGCTTACTGTGGCTTGACCAAGGCAGTCACCTGCACATTTTTCCGCTGTGACATTGGTAAAATTGACCAATAAATCAGGCGGCGAAGTCACTGTAACAGAAGTTTGCGCCGTGCAGCCATTCCAATCTGTCAGGGTTACAGTATAAGTTCCTGCAACAAGCGCAAGGGCTGTTTGGGTGGTCTGCCCTGCTGGGTCATCCCATAAATAAGTATAATTGGGCGTGCCTCCGACGGCAAAAACGGTGGCAGTTCCATTGTTCGCCCCAAAGCAGCTTGCAGGCACCGACTGGGTACCGCTGATCAAAAAGGGGGCCGGCTCGAATACTACTACAAAAGTGGTAGCGGAGCACTGGTTCAAGTCCGTTATGGTCACAAAGTGTAAATCAGCGTCAAGATTGGTTGCCGTTGCTGTTGTAGCGCCATTGTCCCAGAGGTATTGGTAAGGTGAAGTGCCCCCCATGACAACAATATTCGCGCTGCCATCAGAAAGACCTGAACAAGAAACGGAATCTTGCATCAGACCAAAATCGTATGGCAAAGGTTCGGTCAAGGTAACCGAAGATTTGCTCGCACAACCGTTAGCATCCGTTGCCGTCACAGCGTAGCAGCCTGCAAAAAGATTGTTTTGGAAAGCGCCTCCTAGGGTTGGGCCGCCGAGGCAATCGCGCCAGGCAAAGCCGATACTTCCCGTGCCACCCGTTGCCGAAGCCGTCAGCGTGCCGGAATTGTCGCCATTGCACAAAACATTTGTGCCTGAGGCTGTTAACGCAATGGGCAGCGGCTCATTTATGGTAAAACTCACCGTGTCGCTGCAACCAATTGAATCGAGCACAATAACTGTATGGTTTCCAGCGGATAGAATGTTGGTCAGATCACCATTGGGAAATGGTGTTGGGTTGTTGTCTAAAAAGAATTGAACCGGTGAAATTGCGTTGGAAACCGAAAGCGTTGCCGAGCCGGTTGTATCCCCCGCACAAGGTACGTCAGTGGTAGAAAAAACGTTTGCAAATAAGGTGCAAGGCGGGAACACACCACTCCCATTGGCGGCAATAAAATAGTTTTGTGCGGGGAGCAGCACGGGGAGGCATAAAATGAGCGCGATGAGTCCTTTCATGTGTATCGGTTTAGGGGACAAAAGAAGGGAAAATTTGAGTAACACGGCCTGTGTAGACTGTTTTAACTGCTAAAACCGTCTCGTTTTGTGGGAATAATGTAACTTGTTTGTAGAATTGTGTAACAAACTTGAAAATGGATGGCCGCACCTTTGTAGCGTCAAAATGACGTACGTTTTGATGCTAAATTCACTACAATTTGAAAAATCTGCTTTTTACCGCCGCTTTTGTTCTATGCGGCATTTCGATAGCAAATAGCCAGGAATTCTCTCTTGGGCCTACTGTTGGAATCAACAACGCTTGGCTAGAGGATGCACCGGGCGAAACCCAGGGACTGATCGGCCTCAATGCTGGCCTTACAATGGTGTACAGCACAGAAGAACATTGGGGCATAGGAGTGGACCTTAAATACTCAGGGGAAGGCGTGGAGACAAAACTTCGTGGTTTGACCGCCAAAACACATCTGAATTATGTCCGCGTTCCGGTCAAAGTAATTTATTTCTTCAATAATTTTGGCAACGACTTCCGCCCAAAAATCTACCTCGGCCCAACTTTGGGCATTTTGACCGGAGGTAAAACCGAGCGGTTTTTAGAAGTAGGAACCATCAAATTTGACTCCAAAGACTTGTACGAAGGGGTTGATCTGGGGCTGACCTTCGGAACCGGTTTTAATTACCGAGTTGCTCCTGGCACATGGCTCAACCTTGACCTGGCTTACGGCCACGGCTTCACGGATATTGCCAAATCAGGTACGGCCTATAACAGAAATTTGAGTCTGAACGTAGGGCTCGCATGGGGATTATAAAACAAGATTCGGCCATCTTTATTGAAAATTTCAAGAGCGCCACACGGTCTTTTCCGCGTGGCGTTTTTCGTATAGGCCAAATCTTGCCGTTGTGACCGAATCTTCCTGCAGTATTTCTGCGAAAAATCTACTTTTGCACCGCCTATCCACTTATTGCCATAGCTATTTTCATTTCATCGTTACAAACACAACCTATAATAATGGCTAAAAAACGCATCGCAATCAACGGCTTTGGCCGGATCGGTCGCCTCACTTTTCGAAACCTCGTCAAAAACCCCAATGTCGAAGTCGTTGCCATCAACGACCTCACGGACAACCACACCCTCGCCCACTTGCTGAAGTACGACACCATGCACGGCCGTTTTGACGGCACCGTGAGCGCTGACGACAGTAGCATCACCGTAAATGGCATCAAAATCGCTGGGCTGGCTGTGAAAAATCCTGCGGAACTCCCTTGGGCTGCCATGAACGTGGATGTTGTGCTCGAATGCACCGGTATTTTCTTGGACAAAGAAAAGGCAGGTTTGCACCTCCAGGCAGGCGCAAAACGAGTCATCCTGTCCGCGCCACCCAAAGCCGACGACGTGCCTACCTTTGTAATCGGTGCCAATGCCGACCAAATTAAGGACACCGATACCATCATCTCCAATGCGAGCTGCACGACCAATTGCCTTGTTCCCATGATCGTGACCCTGGACAAAGCCTTTGGCGTGGAACAGTTCTTCATGAACACCATCCATGCTTACACGGCGGATCAAAACCTGCAAGACGGGCCGCACAGAGACTTGCGCCGTGCCCGTGCTGCCGGACAGAATATCGTTCCCACGAGCACCGGGGCTGCCAAGGCCGTCATCACGGTGTTGCCCCACTTAAAAGGTAAAATCGCTGCACACTCGCTTCGTGTGCCCGTTGCCACGGGCTCTATCACAGATTGTGTTTGTGTCATTAAAAAAACGGCCACCGTGGAAGAGATCAACGCCGCCTTTAAAACCGCCGCAGAGACTAATCTCAAAGGCATTATGGAATACAACACCGACGAAATCGTGTCAAGCGACATCATGCGCAACACACACTCAGTCATCTTTGATGCACCACTGACCCAAGTGAACGGGAATACATGCCGCATCGTGGGCTGGTATGACAACGAGGCTGGTTACTCGGCTCGTTTGGCGGAATTGTGCGCGATGGTGTAGTTTTTGGACGTTGGACTTTTTACCCGCCCTAGCTTCAGCGAAGGAGGGTAGACATTGGACGTTGGACTTGTGTGGTTCGCGTCCAATGTTTTTTTGTTGTAAATTTGCCTGAAATTTGTAAATTATGACAACTTCCGATTTGAAAGTCAGCCTTTTGAAACTCGTTGCTGAGACTGAGGACCGCGAGGTCTTGGAAGAAATGGCGACATATTTCCATGCGTTGCTCAACAAAGGTGATTGGTGGGAGGCTATTTCAGCAAAAGAAAAAGAGGCAATACATGTCGGGCTCAGCCAATTAGACAATGGAGAAGGCATTCCTTACGAATCATTCCGAGCCAAAGCGCGGCAGATTCTGGGTAAATAACATCAAACAGCCGCCGATGTGTACTCACCGAAAACATTTCGATGGTTTATCGAATCGAAGGAAAAGCCGTTCACATTGTCTCATTTTTCGATAGTCGATCAGATCATCTGTTTTAATACATCAGCATGAAGCTCAATTTTAAAGACAAAAAAGCCCTCATCCGGGTGGACTTTAATGTTCCGCTCGACAAGGAATTCAACATTACAGACGACACCCGCATCCGCGAGGCTGTCCCGACCATCAAGCACATTTTAGCGCAAGGCGGCTCGGCCATCCTTATGTCGCACCTCGGTCGCCCGCTGGAAAAGCTCAACGCGGATGGCAGCATCAATATGCAGAAATTCACCCTGATGCACTTGATAAAACACTTGCGCAAAAAGTTGAAAGCCAAGGTTTTATTTGCTGATGACTGTGTGGGCAAACAAGCCGCCAAGAAAGCCGCCGCACTCAAACCCGGCGAGGTTTTGCTGTTGGAAAACACCCGATTCCACCCGGAAGAAGAGGCGGGCGATGAGGCTTTTGCAAAAAAACTGGCCGCACTCGGCGACATCTATGTTAACGACGCTTTTGGCACCGCGCACCGCGCACACGCCAGCACAACGGTGGTGGCACACTTCTTTGACAAAAACCACAAGACTTTCGGCTTTCTCATGGAGCGCGAGATCGAGAACGCCACCCGGGCCATGAAAAACCCGGCCAAGCCCGTTACCTGCGTCACCGGCGGCTCGAAAGTCAGCGACAAAATCATGCTGTTGGAAAAATTCCTCGACTACGCCGACAATATCCTCATCGGCGGGGCCATGGCCTACACTTTCTTTTTGGCCAAAAAAGGCGCGGTTGGAAACTCGCTTGTGGAGGCCGACAAACTGAAAACTGCGCTCGAGTTTTTGAAAAAAGCAAAGGCCGCAGGTGTAAAAGTGCTGCTTCCCAAGGATTCCGTTTGCGGCGACAAGTTTGCTGTAGACGCGAAAGTGCAGGTTTGTCCCAGCAATCAAATCCCCGATGGCTGGATGGGCCTCGACATCGGTCCGTCAGCGGCCAAGTCTTTTGCGTCCGTCATTAGAAGGAGCAAAACCGTGATTTGGAACGGCCCGATGGGCGTTTTTGAAATGCCTGCCTTTGCGGACGGCACTAAAGTTGTGGCAAAAGCCTGTGCTTCCGCTACCAAAAAAGGTGCCTTCACCATGGTCGGCGGCGGCGACTCTGTGGCAGCCGTGAATCAACTCAAACTTGCAAAAAAAGTCAGTTTCGTCAGCACCGGTGGCGGGGCGATGCTAGAGTTTTTGGAGGGGAAGGAGTTGCCTGGGATTAAGGCGATTGCGGATTAATCCACCTTAAAAAATTCATAAGAAGCCCTTTCCGGCAGCGTAGCCGCCGCTTCTTCCCCTTCAGCAGCGATGTACCATTGCTTCACGACAGCGGCATCCAATAATGCCGTGAAAATACCGTCAGCGGCCACAGCATCGCCATTGGTGCCGTCGTCAAAAAGCGGCGTGCGGCCAAAAGCGTATTGGCGGTAGCTCCTGTAGTAGAGCCAGCCGCCGCGGGTAGCGTTGCTGATTTTGGCCGTGAACTTGACTTTGCCGCCTTCTTTAGCCGCTTTGGCTTCTGTGATAATGGGCTGTGCCTTATTAAGCAGCGGGTGTTTGGCAAGCCATTCTGCACGCTTTGCCATGAGTTGGCGCAGGCCGATCACATTGTCCGCTCCACTTTTCATGGTTTTATCGTAGGCATTTTGAAAATCGGCCAGCGAATAAAGCTTGAGCGAATCGGCTTTTACCCAAGGCTCCACTTCTTTGCTCATGGCTTGCGCCCGGGTGAGCAGCTGGCCGTTGACGAGGTAGTCGTTGGTGATGGTGCGGAGGTGGGCAATATAGGTTTTGCGGTAAAGCGGGTTTTTCAACAGCTTGGAAATAAGGGGCCGGCGGGTATTTTCAAATTCAGCAAGCGGTGAGTACTGAATAAGTTGATCGTCTGACATTTCCTGAAAAGTAAAATCACGGCGCCAGCCACCAAAGGCCATGTTTAGGTCCCAAATAATAGGATGGCTGACCCCCAAACTATCCGCCCAAAGGTAGTAGTTGTGTGAAAGCGAGCCGTTGTAGGAGTCAAGGTTGACGAGTGCGTTGTTGAGCGCAAGCATCCAAAGCGTTTGATCTACGTCCAGCACCGTCTCGATTTGCTCTGGGGTTTTGTTCAACACCTTGATGAGGTTGATCAGCACTTTCCAGGCAGCCGGATTGTCTGTTTCGTAGAAAGCATCGTAGCAACCGGCGTTATCACTCAGGTAGGTGAGCGAAGCGTTTTCGCCTTTGGGGCAGCCGCTTTGACTGCGCACTTTTTTCCAGTTGTCAGGGTCGCACTTAAAGATATATCCGTTCGTGACCCCAAAGTGTTTTTTGATAAAATTCACATCCACGGACTCCGAATTAACGTACAATCCCCAGTATTTCCCGTTTAGGTAAAGTTTACTGAAGTTGCACTGTGGAGCGGGCATGTATTTGCGAATGACCTCATAAGCCACCGGTTCGCGTACAAAACTTGGGTCAAGGAAGGCATTGGAAAGTTTAACCGTGTTTTGGTTTCCTTTGAGCACCTGCCCCTTTTTCTTATAATCGAGCTTGATGTTGAGCGGGAGCTTTTTAAGCGTTTCGTTGCGGGCGCGGAAGTAAGAACTGTTGCCTTTATAACGGACGCCCACGCTGTCAAAGCGTTGCCCATTTACCCAGGCCGTAGCCGCAAGCCGCGCTTCCGGGTTGACCTTTTTCAGAGAGTCAAGTTTAGTGTCCCAGTTTTTTTGGGAGAATTCTATGCGCACCTCTTGTACGCCGCTGCCATAAAAATCTTGGGTATGTGCAGTTGAATACCAAAAAGCTAAGAAGGCGAAAAGGAGGGTATTTCTCATAGTTTTTACTTGTTCAGTTCGCTTAATTTGATCTTGAACGGCTGCTTGGGATAGTTGCTCGGTAAATAACCAACGGCACCCACATTTTCCGCTACGATGTAATAATCTAGCACAGCATCCGAACTTTTGGCTTCCACCTGCGCAAAAAAGGCTTTTGCTCCAGCAGCCAGTCCGGGGGAGCTTTCTTCAGACATAGCCATCACAGTGTAGGCATCCTGGTCTGCAAAACGATAGTGCAGGTACATCCTCAGGGGATACTTGTCGGCCTTGGCACTCACCACAAAAGCATTGAGTTTTTGGTTCTCAAATTTGGCGCGACCTTTTACCGTCACTTCAGTCACTGCAGGAGGCAACTTAGTCAGTTCCGGATGGAGCTTCAAAAACCTTGAACGCTTGCCCATGAGTTCGGTGAGGCCTGGGATTTTGCTTCTTTTACCCACTGTCTCATTCAGGCTGCGTTGGAAATCGTCGTAACTGTAGGTCTTGTTCTTATCGTCGTTGAAAGGCACCACGATCATGGCGCGCAGTTCTTGTGCACGTTTTTCATAGGTGCCGCTTAAGAAGTTTTCCTCGTTGATCTGGCGGATGTGCGCGAGGTACACCTTTTTATTGAGCGGGTCTTTCAACAGTTGGCTTACAAGGGGTTTGTACAGGTTGTCAGCATGCAGCAACGGATCAAGGCTTTGCAGGTCACGAAGATTGAGATCACTGCCACTGCCCGTGTTTTTGTAACTGCCAAACGAAAGGTTCAAATCCCAGTGAATGGGCTGGAAACGGTTGTTTTCATCGCGATACAGGTAATAGTTTACACTGTAATTGCCTGAATAACTGCTCAAATTTACCATCACGTTGTTGAGTGCGAGCATCCACAAGGCACGATCCACGTCAAGCACTTGGCCTACGTTGGCAGGCTCTTGTGCCAGCTTTCGGGTCATTTCTTGCAATTCGGTCCATCCCCCGCGCGAGTCCAGGTCAAAATTGCCTTTGTAGCAGTCCAGGTTGTCCTCGTATTCCAAAGAACCAAAGATGTTTTGCTTGCAGGTAGCGGGCAAATTGTCGGGTTTGTTGTCCACGCCGGCCTTGAAAGCCGCCCCGCGAGAATTGCCGTAATTGGCCTCAAAGAATTGCTTGTCAATGCTTTCTACGTTGACGAACACGCCGATGTACTCCTCGTTGACGTAAAGTTTGGTGTAGGCCGCTTGCGAAGCCGGCATGTACTTGGAGGCTATTTCGTGAAAAAGCATCTCGCGCACCATGCTTGGGTCGCGTACCGCCGCTGAGAGTTTTATATTGGTATAGCCTTGGTGGCTTTGTGCAGGGATCGTGCTGTTTAGTTTGATACTGAAGGGGTTGCGTTTTAAACCCTTGGCGTATGATTTGTCGCCACGGAATCGAACGGAGGCACCGTCATATCGGACTCCGTCAATGGCGACTGAAGCAGGCAAAGCGTCCGTGCCATAGATACGCAAGGAGTCCAACACACTCACCCAATCGGAGGTAGGCAATGTCAGTCGGATTTCGCCAACGGTTTTTTTGTCGAAAAGCGGTCTGGCAACAGGGTTGCTCACCGAAAGTTGGGCAAAAGCAGTGCTTGGAAGAATGATCGCCATAGCTGACATAGCAGTTAAAGCTAGGGCGCGTGAAAAAACAAGGGGGTTTGGCAGGGTTATGAGTGGGAAACGGAAGTTCGAAAGTAATTTTTGCATGCTCGGGCTTTGAAATAGTAGTTGCTTGTCAGAAAAACGGCGCAATGATACGGAGTTGACTGTCTACGCTCCTGCTTTGAAAGGTAAAAATGTGTTTATGGCTTTTGGTAGGGGTAAAACGTGAATGAATTTGCGATGTTTGAACACCTGAAAACAGAATTCCAACAAAAGATAAAATTTGAAAAGCATTTTTGCCGGTCGAACTACCTTTGCGCTTTCTGAGACGTTGGACATTGGACGTTGGATACTGGACATTGGACACCAGACTTCCTAGGTTCCAAAGTCCAATGTCCAATATCCTTCTTCCAAAGTCCAACGTCCAACCACCTTACAACATGAATTTCGATCTAATTGTTATCGGCAGCGGCCCAGGCGGGTATGTGGCTGCAATACGCGCGTCGCAACTGGGCATGAACGTTGCTATTATCGAGCGCGAAAGCCTTGGCGGTATCTGCCTCAACTGGGGCTGTATCCCTACCAAAGCACTGCTTAAAAGCGCGCAAGTGTTTGATTATCTCAACCATGCCGAAGATTATGGTATCAAAGTGGGCAAACCCCTGGCCGATTTCGACGCGATGATCAAGCGCAGCCGGGGGGTGGCAGATGGCATGAGCAAGGGCGTACAGTTTCTGATGAAAAAGAACAAAATTACTGTCATTATGGGCAACGCCAAATTGGTGAAAGGCCCAAAAGTGGCTGTAACAGACGCCGAGGGCAAAGTGACCGAATACACCGCAAAGGGAATTATAGTAGCCACCGGCGGCCGGGCCAAAGAATTGCCCAATCTCAAAATTGACGGCAAAAAGATCATCGAATACCGCAAAGCCATGAGCCTCGAAAGCCAGCCTAAGCGCATGGTCGTAGTGGGCGCGGGCGCTATCGGCGTTGAGTTCGGCTATTTTTACCACAGCATCGGCACAGAAGTGAGCATCGTGGAATTCATGGAGCAGGGCCTCGTGCCACGCGAAGACCCCGACATCTCTAAAGAATTGACAAAATTGTACAGCCGGAAAGGCATGAAAATTTTTGGTGGTTGGGCCGTAGAAAGCGTGGACACGAGCGGCAAAGAGATCAAAGTGAACATGAAAAACCGCAAGGACGGCAAAACCGAAACCATCCTTTGCGATGTGGTGCTCAGCGCCGCAGGGGTCACCCCGAATATAGAAAACATTGGTTTAGAAGACCTTGGGGTCGTCACAGACCGTGGCTACATCAAGGTGGACGAGTATTGCCAGACCAATGTCCCAGGCATCTACGCCATCGGCGACGTGCTGCCGACCCAGGCACTGGCGCACGTGGCAAGTGCAGAAGGCATCACCTGCGTAGAGAAAATTGCGGGCCATCATCCCGAACCCATTGACTACAACAACATTCCGGGTTGCACTTACTGCTCGCCCGAAATCGCTTCAGTGGGCTATACCGAACAAGCGGCCAAAGAAGCCGGGTATGAATTGCTGGTAGGCAAATTCCCCTTTACCGCCAGCGGCAAAGCCAAAGCCTCGGGCCACTCAGAAGGATTTGTAAAACTCATTTTTGACAAAAAATACGGTGAACTGCTCGGTGCCCATATCATCGGCGCCAACGTGACGGAAATGATCGCCGAAATTGTCGTCGCCCGAAAACTGGAGACCACTGGCCACGAAATTATCAAATCCATACACCCCCACCCTACCATGAGCGAAGCGATTATGGAGGCGGCGGCAGCGGCGTATGGGGAGGTGATCCATTTGTAAGTGCGCTTCAAAACAGGAACAACCCATTTGTCTGTTGACTTAGTGTATGAGCGATTATACAAGTGAGATATAACCGATTTCGTAAAATTAATCTACCATGACAAATCAAATTTCAAATTATCATTCCAAAAGGGCAATCGATAACACGATTCCACAAACAGCTTTTGCATATTTTTGGAATCCCCAAAACCCAATCTTAGAAGACAATGCCAAGCAGCACTTTATAGATTTTACAAACCTTTACATAAATACACAGAAAAGGGTTATACCGATCCCTGCAAAAACAAGGCACCATTTTGCAGTTGATGAACCTTTTATCCAACTTTGGCAAGACGATGCAGTATTTATTGAAGAGGCTGCCAAACCCGACAATCGAACTGTCATTACCTCTAGCGAGCTAGTCGAGAAATTTGTCGATGCACTTTATCGGAATGAGAGTAAAGCGCAATGGGCAAAGTGGATACGATTTCAATGGTCTCCTGAAATCGTCAGAGCTTACAAAAGTCGCGTAGAATACTGGGTTGTAGATTTCGATGAGGCTTTGGAAGACATAAAGCAATATAAAGAAAATTTGGAATCAGTCATTGAATTTGACTCCGCTTATGGAGGATTAGGGCAAAAGATTGATGAATCTTTTGATTCATTTGTACCTGATCTTGAGTATAGGTTATATGCAGATAGCAAAAATGAGAGACTTCTTATTAGAGATGTTGCCATCGCTTATGCCTTTTCTTGGTTCAAGCGAGGAGCTTCCTACAGGGATAAGGCATATGCCATTGAAAGCAGTTTCTTTTTTCATGATTTGAGAAATCAGGCGGCCCTATCTTCTGGGGACAAATGCTCTTTCGTTGCCAACCAAGAAGATTTCTTATGGGGAGATATTTTAAATGACCTTTTGCAGATGGGTATAGTTAGTAAGCATACATTTTTAGATGCTATTGTCAAGATTAGGGAAACAGTGCAAAATGATGGAGATTGTAAATTTTGTGTTGAGAAGTTTATCGAAAGCGGTAAAACAGATGAAAAGTATTTAAAGCAAACCATCAGGCTCGCTCTACAAGGCTCTGGCATGCCCGAAGAGTACAAGTCAAGTTCTGTTAAAGATTATTTAGATAGAAGGTTTCGGGAATTCGGCAGCCAACCTTTGGAAATTAGAATCAATGCCTTCTGTAGACCCTTACCTTGTGAGATAATTGAGTATGCTTCAGACACCAAGAGTAATGCAGAAAGTAAACGTCCATCACTACTCAAGGCGGCTTTAAAATTTTTCAAAAAAACCGACCCAACGATGCGTTGACCATAAAGCGAATTAAACCAGATCCAACCATGCCATATATTCCCGATGCCAAATGCCTTTCCGGCATCACCATCTTGCTCGGAATACCGCCAAGATAGCTTTGTAGGGTTACTGATGGCCGCTTTGGGCGGTTACGCAAATGCAATGCTGGTATTTTCTGGGACGTTTCTATTAGCTTGGGCCACATTGTTTCTTGATAAAGGTTAAAAGTCCCCCCTCAAAAAAAACCTCAACCCTACACCATTTTCAGCCTTAGCGTCACCGCATACCGATTCGGTTCGTCCTCAATTTCAAGGTCATAATTATCCGGGTAAAGGATTTTAAGGCGTTGGCGAACGTTGGCAAGGCCAATACCCCCGTTACGCGGGTGGCTTGGGCGGGGCATTTGCTCCACCTTGCTGTTTTCGATAAAAAATTCGAGGTCTTCTCCCTGCACGGATAGGCGAATACGTACATATCCTCCCGTAGTTGCGTGGTTGAGGCCGTGCTTGAAGCTGTTTTCTACAAACGGAACGAATATGAGCGGCGCTACCAACTGTTCGCTCACATGGCCTTCTACCACAAAACGGATGTCAGCATCCTTGGGTTGGCGAAGCCGTTCGAGATCAAGATAATTGTAGAGGTATTGGATTTCCTTGGAAAGATGGACGCGCCGCTCATTGCACTCATAAAGCATATACCGCATTATTTCGGCCAGCTTCAGCACGATTTCAGGTGCTTTGTCGCTCTTTTTTAGCGTAAGCGCATATAAGTTGTTCAGCGTGTTGAACAAGAAGTGCGGGTTTATCTGGCTTTTCAGGAAGCGAAGTTCCGACTGCATGGTCTGGGTTAACAACACCTGCTTTTCATTCTGATAACGCCACCAATCCATTATGACCCGCAGTATGGTGGCCAACATGGCCACGAAAACATTGCTCAAGTAAATCCTCACTTGCTGGTCCACCACGTTGGCTTGATACTCGGGCGAATCAGAAAAAACGAGATATAAAACCAACACCTCAATGGGGGTGGCTATGGCGCAGGCTGCTAACACGAGCCCAAAATAAATGAATGCGTGCCGAGCTAAGTAATTGGGAATCAGGTACAATAGGTTGAAGTAGACCAAGCCAGCGAAGAAGAGCGCCTGAAAGGTTTCATTGTAAAGCGTGATGCGCAAACCAATACCCTGCCGGAGGCTTGTGCCCACCATGGTGCCGTATAGTGCCAGCCAAAACAGCGTGTGGTACACAGGCCGCCGGTTGAGAAATGCGTAAACACGGTCGAGGAAACTGCGGGTTTTCAAATTAATGTGGATTGGTGGATTGGTGACCCTCCTTCGCTCCCGCCTGCCGAGACTTGGCGGGCAGGAAAGCTACGGCGGGTAAATTGGTGGATTTAAAGCAAAAAAACTGCGATGAACGCAAGGTATTCGCATTTTTAGATTAATAAACACACCCAGCGGATAAAGAAGCAGGAAAACGGTTTGGAAGCGAATCACCAAATCCGTAAGGGCAACCATACCATCGGGGCGACCACGAGGGTCGCCCCTGCCAGCGTTGGGCATGGAATCCGAATTGGGGCAGCCGAGATTTTAATGAAATGACGAAACCAGATGTTCCCATTCAATGGA
>JANMME010000612.1:0-1787 GCA_031373015.1 Saprospiraceae bacterium | reverse complement strand
TCCCATCCTGTTTGAAATCGCTTTTAGCAACCCACCGCCGCACCCCGTTTTCAGGGAAGTTGGTGTCAATTTCAGGGTACAGTTCGAGATACCGACCATCGGGTTTGATGCGTACCAAAAGATTCATAATCAAAATTTTTCGTGGGCGAAGTTAACGGTTTTCTGGTTTCTTACCGCCCCAAATGCACCAACAACACACTCACATCTGCAGGATTCACCCCCGAAATACGGCTCGCCTGCCCAATCGTCCGCGGGCGCGTGTGCGCTAGTTTTTGCCGCGCCTCGATGCTCAGTCCATTGATGCTGGAATAGTCAAAATCGGCGTTTAATTGCAGGTCTTCGAGCCTTGCCATGCGTCCCACCATTTCCTCTTCCTTCTTGATATAGCCGTCGTACTTGATGTTGATTTCGGCCATTTCAATAAATTCTTGTTCGAATGGCGCAAGGAAACGGGCGAGTTCGGGCAATGCTTTTGCCATGCCGGGAATGTCTACCTGAGGGCGGAGCAGGATATTGTGCAATTTAGTTTTCTGGCCAATGAGCGCAGAATCAACGCTTTGCAGGTAGCCGTTCAATTCGTCCGGGTTTACCGAAGCGCTGCGGAAGAAGGTGTCAATTTCTTTTACCGCCCGATTTTTTGCGTGTACACGTTCCATACGTGCTTCAGCGCCCTGCAGGCCGAGGCGTGCCGCGATGGGCGTGAGCCGCAGGTCAGCATTGTCCTGACGGAGCAGGATGCGATACTCGGCGCGGCTGGTGAACATTCGGTAAGGTTCTTCCGTACCCTTGTTCACGAGATCATCTATCAGCACTCCGATATAGGCTTCGGAGCGTTTCAACACGATCGGCGCTTCGTTTTTAGCGGAGAGCGCGGCATTCAATCCAGCCATCAGGCCCTGACAAGCGGCTTCTTCGTAGCCCGTGGTGCCATTGATTTGCCCTGCAAAAAATAGGTTTTTCACCAAGTTGGTTTCCAGCGTGGTTTGCAACTGGGTGGGCGGAAAATAATCGTATTCAATGGCGTAACCAGGACGGAACATTTTAGCGTTTTCTAAGCCCGGAACCAATCTAAGTGCTTTATACTGAACATCTTCCGGCAGCGAACTGGAAAAGCCATTGATGTAGATCTCCACCGTGTCACGGCCTTCTGGCTCGACAAAAAGTTGATGCCGGTCTTTGTCGCTGAACCGGTCAATCTTGTCCTCGATACTGGGACAATAGCGTGGCCCTACTCCTTGAATCCGCCCGTTGAACATGGGCGATTTATCAAAGCCCGTACGCAACGTATCGTGTACTTTTTGATTCGTGTAGGTGCTCCAGCAGCAGAGTTGGTTTTTGAGTTCCGGGGTATCCGTGTAGGAAAATTTGCCCGGCGGGTGGTCGCCGTCCTGGATTTCCATTTTAGAATAATCGAGACTGCGCCCGTCCAGGCGTGGAGGCGTGCCAGTTTTCATGCGCCCGGCCTCAAAGCCCAGTTCTACCAATTGTTCGGTAATACCGCGTGCTGCGCTTTCGCCCGCTCGTCCGCCCCCAAACTGCTTTTCGCCGATGTGGATAATACCGTTCAAAAAAGTGCCATTGGTGAGCACAACGGTTTCGCTTTCAATCTCCAGGCCCATGCTCGTGCGTACGCCGTGTGCCCGTCCGTCTTTCACCAAAAGCCCGCCCACCATTTCTTGCCAGAAGTCAACATTTGGATGATTTTCAAGCATTTGCCGCCATTTGGCAGCGAACTGCATGCGGTCGCTTTGTGCCCGAGGACTCCACATGGCAGGCCCTTTGGAGCG
>JANMME010000608.1:0-6230 GCA_031373015.1 Saprospiraceae bacterium | reverse complement strand
GTAAATAGATGCAAAAAATAAACCTTTCTGCCCTAAACGCGTTTTCCGCCACATGATAGATGTTCAGAAAATCCGCAGCCTCGGTGACTTGAAAAAAAGCGGCTACCAGTCCCGCGCCATCAAAGACGAACTCCGCGCCAACCTCCTCCAAAAGATCCACAGCAAGGCCGACATCTTCCCCGGCATCTTCGGATTCGACGACACCGTGCTGCCCGATGTGGAGCGCGCTGTGCTAAGTCGCCACAATATCCTCCTGTTGGGCTTGCGCGGCCAAGCCAAAACCCGCATTGCCCGGATGCTCGTCACCCTGCTGGATGAGCACATCCCGGTCGTGGCCGGCAGTGAACTCAACGACGACCCGCTCGCGCCCATCAGCCGTTGGGCCAAGGATTTGATCGCAGAAAAAGGCGACGATACCCCCATTGAGTGGCTGCATCGCGACGAACGCTACATTGAAAAATTGGCCACGCCCGACGTGAGCATTGCCGACCTCGTGGGCGACGTAGACCCGATCAAAGCCGCCAACCTACGCCTACCCTACTCCGATGAGCGCGTGATTCACTTTGGGTTGATTCCTCGTGCGCACCGTTGTTTGTTCGTTATCAATGAATTGCCCGACTTACAGGCGCGTATTCAGGTATCACTTTTCAATGTGCTGCAAGAAGGCGACATGCAAATTCGCGGCTTCAAACTCCGTCTGCCGCTGGATGTGGAATTTATTTTCACCGCCAACCCGGAGGACTACACCTACCGGGGCAGCATCATCACCCCGCTCAAGGACCGTATCGAAAGCCAAATCACAACCCACTACCCTACCGAGATCGAGATCGGCCGAAAAATAACCGAGCAGGAAGCCCGCATCAGCCCCGACCAGCGCAGCAACATTGAAGTCCCTGATGTGCTCAAAGACCTGATCGAAGAAATTGCTTTTGCGGCTCGCGACTCAGAATTTGTGGACAAAAAGAGCGGCGTGAGCGCACGACTTACCATCGCAGCCTATGAAAACCTCTATTCCGCCGCCGAGCGCCGTATGCTCCGCAATGGAGAAAAGCAAACTACGGCCCGCATCACCGATTTCTGGGGCGTAGTGCCCGCCATTACCGGCAAAGTCGAAATGGTGTACGAAGGCGAGCAGGAAGGCCCGCACAGCGTAGCGCTGCACCTAATTGGCCAAGCCGTCAAAAAGGTATTCCTGCAATACTTCCCCAACCCCACCAAGTTGAAAAAAGGCCAGGAGCGCGACGCTTATGGGGTGCTAAAGGCTTGGTTTTCAGCCGGAAACGTGGTGGATTTGATGACGGAGTTGGAAGCTAAAAAGTTTACCCAGATACTGGATGGCGTGGCTGGCTTGAAAAAACTGGTGGAAGAATCCAAAACGCCGAATGCGGAATTGCAGACTTATATGGAACTGGTGCTGCACGGGCTTTCTGAGTTCGACGTGTTGAGCAAATCGTTTGTTCAGACGCGCTGGGTTTTCAAAGACCACCTGACGGGGGCGATGGATGGGGATGATGATACGGATTTGAGGGGGATGTTTAATTGAGTCAGCCCAGTTGGAAAGTGTTCTTCATCCACTCCAGAAAAGGTTCAACTGCAGGAGCATTCGCGTCCAAACACTTGGATTCCAACGCAATACCAAAAGGCTTGCCTGGTTCTTCTTGCCAAGCGAGCCAAGTATGAACTAGGGCCTTTTGGCGTTTAGCAGTCTTGAATTTGCAGAAATCTTCCTTTTCCAATTGCGCGATGGTAGTTTCGGCAAAGTACAAAACCTTGTCGCCATCGGGAATCATATCTGCCACGAAATGTTCGAGATAGCCAGGATTTTGGTTGTCTGGCATGATCCAGATTCCAACATTGGGAAGCCCTGGTTCTTGGATGATAATTCCGCCAGCCTTTGGCGCAAGAGGCTTCAAGGTCTCTTCAGAATAGTAGTCTGAGAGAATATTTTTGATTTTTAACCAACGGCTGTCAGGACCTTTATCATTGGCATCTACCACAAGACCGATGTTGGTAAGGTCAGACCCCTCAAGTCTGTCTCGCAGTGCAGCGATTGCCTTATCGAAGCCTCCTGCAGACCTCACAAATTTCAAGATATTCTCTTTTGAATATCCTTTTGGAAGCGGCATCTTGTGTATTTCACACAACTTAAAAAGTACCACCGCATCATTCCCTTCAACGATAAGTATTTGTTTCATAGGGTTTTAGCGGGGTTCAAGTTCGAGTTCCAGAGCCAATTTCATCCGTTCCTCATCGTAGGTTTTTACCTCAATGCCTCCTTTTCGACTGTTCTGTAGACGGAAAAATTTGCCCAACCCGTCAAACTCTGGCCGGGCGGCCACATAGTAAAAAGTCCGTACTGTATCCATGCTATGGGTCGTAACAAACACCTGAATATCCCATTCTTTAGCGTATTGAAAAATCTTTCCCCATAGGGTTTCTTGAATGGAGTGGTGAAGGCCTGCCTCGAATTCGTCAATAAGGAGGAGTTTGGATTCTTTGGCACTTACTAATGCTACTGCGAGCCAGAGCATACGGCTCATGCCTTCGCCAAGGCTTTTGAGATGCGCAGGCTTGGGATTTCCTTCAAGTAAAACTTTGCTGTTCTCTTCATTTACATCAATCCTGCGTAATCGAGGCTCTACTATTTTGAGAATATCTACTATTTCTTCTTCGAGCGGTGTGAGGACGATATTTTCCCAAAGTTTTTGAAGAGGGAAATTATTGTTATTGAAAGGGACAAAAATAGATTTGTCTTGTGGATGATCTGGTGTATCGTTTGGTGCTAAAGTTTTGTCTATGGCAGGTTGTTGACCAGAGCCATTGTTCGCTGGAAAATTTATTTTAACTCCATAGACCTTTTCGTTAAAAGGTTTAATTTCATCAATGCTTTTCCTAATTTCAAGATTGGCAATAACGCAATTGGACTTAGTATTTCCAGTATTAAACAAATTGGAATAGCTATCTTGAATACTGGGAATAAACTCTCCTCTTGTTTTTAGGACATGGTTCACCACCGTACTCCCTCCCCCTGCCGCCCAAATCCTCAACGCCTCCAGCAGCGCAGTCTTGCCTGTGTTGTTCTTCCCAGCAATGAGGTTCACCTGCCCGAGATCGGGAATGGTCAGGTCGTCAAAAAGACGGTAATTTGAAATGTGGAGTTCTTTCAGCATAAAAGCCTGATTTTGTGCGGTCAAAGATAAGAAGAAGTACAGAAGTTAATAGGAGTGACACTTTTTGAAAAAGTGTCACTTCTTACAAGGGAACTCCCCCGCCATTTACAGAGTTTTGTGCCCGGTTTGAAAGCAAAGCGTGTCTGACGCTTTCTTGCCCATCGCGAAATGAATTTCGCGCTACAATTATGCAAATAGGAACCGTTATAAAATCCACGGGCAGTTGGTACAACGTCCGCCTCAACGACAGCGGCGAAGTGCTGCAATGCCGCATCGTCGGCAAATTCAGGCTCGACGATATTCCTCTCACCAACCCGGTGGGTGTGGGCGATCAGGTGGAAGTACACCCCGAAGGCGCAGCAGAGGGCCTTATCAAAAAAATATTGCCGCGCCGCAACTATGTCATTCGCCAATCGCCGCGCCGGAAACACGACCTGCATCTGTTGGCGGCCAACATAGACCAAGCCGTTCTCATTGTCACCGTTGTAGAGCCTATGCTCAAACCGGGCTTTATTGACCGGTTCATTGTCATGATCGAGCGCGATGACATTCCCGTCACCATCGTATTCAACAAAGCCGATTTGTACGATCAGGAAGACATGGAAAAGTTCGATGAAATGAAGGCTTTGTACGAAGGGATTGGCTACCCTTGCCTGCTCACGTCTACCATCACAGGACAAGGCCTAGAGGAATTGAGAACCATCCTGAAAGACAAAACCACCCTGATGAGCGGCCAATCGGGCGTAGGAAAAAGCACCCTGGTGAATGCTATTCAGCCCCAACTTGATCTCCGCACGGGCGAGATCAGCGGTTATTCCGGCAAGGGACAGCACACCACGACTTTTGCTGAAATGTTCCCGCTCAGTTTTGGTGGAAACCTGATAGACACCCCCGGCATCAAGGTTTTAGGATTCAACTACAAGGACAAAACCAATATTGCACACAGTTTCCGCGAGTTTTTCAAACTTTCGCCCGAATGCCGTTTTGGCGGAGCATGCCTTCACCAAACCGAACCCGGTTGCGCCGTACAAGCCGCGCTCGAACGCGGCGAAGTCAGCGAATTGCGCTACACACACTACCTCACGCTCCTAGATGAAGTAGACGAGCAAAATTATTGGGACAGGAAGAAGGTAGGCATGAGGTGATGAAGTGATTGGGTGATGAAGTGATTGGGTGATGAAGTGATCCGGCACTCACGCTATCACTTTATCGCTTCATCACCCCATCACTTCATTAGTTCTTCCCGCTTAGATCGCCGAATCGCTTGGTTACATCAAACACTAATTCGCGGAAGGCCTTGTCTTCGCGGATGTCCTTGCGCCAGCAAAGCCCGCGTTCCAGCAGGTTTATGTTTTCCACAATCGTTGCAGTGCCATCTGGCGTTTTGCCCATGAGCCACACCGTATCGGCAATGGAGAGTGTTGGCTCAATATCGTGCGAAACGATGAGGATGGTCATCAGTTCGTCCAGTTGTGCCACGTCTGCGATCAGTTCGCAAATGCTGTTTTTGATGATCGGGTCGAGGCCCGAAAAAGGCTCGTCCATTAGGAGCAACATGTTGCTGCACAAGAGCTGTTGGGCGATGGCAAGGCGCTGGCGTTGTCCTCCGGAAAGTTGATTCGGGTATTTGCGACTGTGTTCGCGCAATCTGAAATGTTCAAGGTAAAAATCAACTTTGTCTTTCGCCGTAGGTCCGGTCAGTCCTCCTTTTGATGCGCCCAGTTCCAGTTGAGCGCGAACCGTCAAAAATGGAAATAATTCGTAGGACTGATATACCATGCCCACCAAACCGGCTCTGACAGGAACAAGGGCCTTTAAGACGGGGTCATAAGTTTGTACTGCGCCTTTAGTAGGCGTCCGCAAGCCTGCGATTATTTCGAACAAGGTTGATTTTCCGATACCTGAAGGTCCGAGAATGGCTACTATTTGCCCTTGTTCCACGTCTGGGCGCACGATGTCGCGCACTTGCTCGTGGATATTTTTCAAAATGGATACTCCCTCCTGATATTCAAACGATTCTACATGAACATCGAGTAAAATGGTGTCTTTGACTTCGTATTTCATAATATAGTGGCGTGAAATTCCTTTCGCAATTAAGGTTGCTGTTGAAATAAACGGCGCACGAATTACGGGCAATTTCACCATACAAGCCACGAAAAAATAGACTGGTCGCCATTTTAATGAGATTAGCGAATTCTAACTCAACTTTCCGATAGCAACCGTAGTTACTTTGCCTTTGAAATGACTGACACCAACCCATTCATACAAACGATCCGCGAGCGCATGGCCAAGCCCTTGCCAGGTCGGGAAGCCCAGTTCAAAATGGCTTTTGCCCACCGCGTGGAAGAACTCCAGCGGAGGCTCAGCCCGCCCGGTGATGCCAAAACGGCCTGTGTACTCCTCTCGCTTTGGCAAGAGCTGGGCGTCTGGCACACAGCACTCATCCGCCGCACAGAGAATCCACGGGATCGTCACAGTGGACAAATAAGTTTCCCTGGTGGCCGCCACGACGAAGGCGACGAGACCTATGCCTTCACGGCCTTACGGGAGGCAAACGAGGAAATCGGCATAGTGCCTGGTCATGTGGAAGTGCTCGGAGAAATGACCGATCTTTACATTCCTGTCAGCAATTTTGTGGTGCGCCCATTTGTGGGACTACTGAGCCAACCACCTGCATTCCAGTTGCAGCCCGGAGAAGTGGAACAGGTATTCGCTCCTACGATACATTACTTTCAAGACCCCGCCTCGCGGAGCACCGCAGACGTGATGGTAGGAGGGCAACTGTTGGTAAGGGAAGTCCCCTGTTTTTTGGTGGATGACCGCCCCGTTTGGGGCGCTACGGCCATGATTCTTTCCGAGTTTTTAGCACTGATTTCCTGATGCGCCACAAGGCCACTTTCCCAATTAATGACCTCGCTTTTTGGAAAAAACAACTGCTCTACTGGGTGGCGGGGCAGGAATTGGGGGCGTATTTGGATAGTAATACCTTGGTTTTCAGCGGCAAGACCTCGTGGCGCAGCGCTGCGCCACGAGGTCTTGCCGCTGAAAACCAAGGTATTA
>JANMME010000597.1:0-4519 GCA_031373015.1 Saprospiraceae bacterium | reverse complement strand
TTGTGGTCGGTGTTTAGGGTTATAGGTATTGAAAAGAAGTCGGTTATTATTTCCATTTTGCTGGGCAAACTCATAGAATAATTTTTTACTTAGCACAGGCTCACATAAGCGGAGTTGCCTTGGTTATCTCCTGCCAAGCGTTGCATGCAGGAGAGTTCGGATAAAAGACAGCTTGCTCTTCAGACCATACAGGGTCTTGCTCATAAGCATTTAACCCAAACTTTTTTGACTCTTCGTAATATCCAGGTTGTTCTACTAAAATAGCGAAAAGGTTGAAGTTGATCTTTGAATCATTGTTTTCTTTCAAGAAATTCTTTATTATGGAAACCACTTCTTCAAATATTTTAATGTTTGGATAACTCGGTTGATTCGGGTGCAGCAGCGTTTTGTCCCCCTCCATTCATCCGTGTACAAGATTGGTTATCAATATTTTCCATCGATAAGCCAGTAATATTCCTCTAAGAAAATACAAGCCTTCCACATTTTCCGGTTTCCAAAAAGCGGAGGCATTTTTGAAACGCAGGTTAATGACGCGTCGAATGCCTGATTCAATAATTCCACTACCGCACACGAGTTTCTTGTTTCGGAATTCGGCATATAGCATTCGGTTTTTGTTTTTGTCCAGGTAGCCGATATAGCGGCTGATTTCCTGGCCTGGACGGCTAAAGTATTGTCTGCATTTTTCAACGATTGCTTCGATTTTGCCCTCCCAGAGCCACTGTTTGAAGTTTTTGAGGATACTTGCCGATTGTTTTGCAAGTTTTTGGGGCAGTTCTGCCACGATTTTATGGACGTATTGCGAAGCATGGTAGTAGTCCACGGTTTCAACGATTTTTTTTACCGACAAACCCAAACTGATCAAGCGGTCTTTTATCCTGTTCCATATCCACGGAGCACCGTCGGCCACTATTTGTACTTGTTTGGCGTGTTGGATTTCCAGGCCCTGCAAGTGTTCGGCTAGCAATCCTACAAGTTCATCATCCCCAAACAAGCACCCATATATCGGTAATTCGGTTCGTTCAATGTTGCCTTCTTCGTCCAGGATATCTATGACAAACATTTTCGGCTCCATCCACGGGGTTAAGAATTTGGCATTACCTGCCCCGTTTTTCTCTCCGGTATATTGGCGCATCCGGGTTCGGCCTCCATCCACGCCAATCAGCACGCGCTTGCCTCGAAGTGTCTCGCCCTTTGCCCGGCTCAACACTGCCTGCCGTCTTTTGCAATGCTGCGCCAGCGCCTGCGATAATTCCTGTACCCGATCCCGATTATGTTTAATGCCCTGTGCTTCCAGTATATGACACGCCACCTCGAACGACGGACAAAGGACACTGAACATACACACCACACCATAATACGCCGGTGAAGCACCTTGGAGCAGTTTCCAGTGTGCCCTCAGCAAATGCCGAGCCCCCTGATAGCCTACTGGCGCTTTCTTGGCATAAAGCCCCACAACTTTCACGTAATGGCCCGTCTTAATCTGAACGCTCATCGGCCGTGATTCCAATTTGCCAAGACGTTGCTCCCCGGCCCCTGCTTTCAATATGGGCATACTCCTTTCCGCCGCAACCCTCAGCACTTCTTCCGCTATAAGGTTGTAAAAATCAACCATGACATTGGACAATGCCTCCTCAAAACCGTATAAACCACCCTCTTTTACTCCTTCAATAAAACCTTCCAATTGATCCGTTAGGCGTTCTTTGGCGAATTCCGCTATCTTTGCATTGATGGTGAGTTGTTCCATATCTTATTGATTAAGCACCAACAAATATGAAAACTTCTCACCATCTATTTCCTCTTAATATACGGGGGACAAATCGCTGTTACGCCCGTCTGCGTTCAATCAATGGATATCTGAAAATTGCCAACAACAGCTTACTGACAGATCTGCATGGATTGGATCGTTTGCGTTCAATCCATGGAACCCTTGACATTAAATACAATGATGATTTGACGGCATTAAGGGGCTTGGATAGCCTCACTACCTTAGGTGGTGATCTATACATTTCTTCCAACTATGCGCTGAGCGATTTAAGTGGCTTAAAAAGTCTCGATTCCATCGGTGGTGGCGACCTTGAGATTGTTGAAAATATTTCGCTGACCAATTTAAGCGGCTTGGAAAATATAAGTGCCCTGGACACTAGTCTTTTCATCCAGAACAACTCCGTCCTGACGGATATTAGCAGCCTGGGCAACCTTACTTCGGTCCGGGATATTTATATACGTTTCAATCGATCATTGGCTGATTTGACTGGCTTGAGCAATATCAAATCCTTGCGATTACTTAGCATCTATGCCAATGATTCCCTTACTGATTTGAAGGCCTTAGGCGTTACCAACTCCATTCGTTATCTTGACATTTCTTTCAACAATGCTCTGATTGATTTAACTGGTCTAGAGAACCTTAGTTCTATTGGTGCACTTACGGTTTATGAAAATGCTGCCTTAACAAGCTTGACAGGTTTGGAGAATCTCGAATTGATCGGCAGCGGGATTGGGAATGGCGGGCTTGATATTTCCTATAATCCTGCCCTTACCAGTTTGAATGGCCTGGATAATCTAAGTTCTATACATGGATATCTTTACCTTCGGCAAAATACCGCATTATCAAGTTTTACTGGCTTGGAAAATCTCGGTTCTGTAAGTGGAAATCTCACTATTCTGGGCAATACTATGCTGTCTAGTTTATCCGGATTGGGCCATCCTATTTCCATTAAAGGTGGCCTCATTATTGAGGCCAACCCAATCCTGACCAATCTACAAGCGTTGGAGCAAATGGACGGGATCAAGTCACTAACCATCACCGGAAATGAGAGCCTGACGAATTTAAGCGGGTTGGAGCAAATCAATTCTTTGAGCGGCGGTCTAAATATTTCTTGGAATGATGGCCTTAGCAGCTTAGCGGGTTTAGATCATATCAGTGCGGTCGCCTGGGTTGATATTTCCGGCAACGCAAGTTTGCACAATTTAACGGGTTTGGATAATTTAACTTCCATCGGACTTGGTGGCCTGCATATTGAAAACACGTTCCTAACCAGCTTAACGGGTTTAAACAACCTTCTACAGATTGGCGGTACGCTCTTTATTCATAATAATTCAGCCCTGACCAGTTTAGCCGCATTGAGTAATGTCAATTCCTTTAATGAATCATTGGAAATCAGCAACAATGGGGTTCTGGAAACCTGCGCCGTTACAAGTATCTGCAATTTTCTAAACAGCCCCATTCCCCATATCTTGTACATCGGGGATAATGCCTCTGGGTGCAACAACCCTCCGGAAGTATTAGCAGCCTGCGCCTCTGCCGTGGACGACATTTCGGATGCCAACCACTCAATCTCCATTTACCCCAACCCTACTACCGGAATCGTGTATTTCAAAAGTGAAGATCAAAGCGAAGGGGTTCTCCGGGTTACTGACCTAATGAGCCGGCCAGTGCTGACACAAGTTGTTCACGGTTCTAGTCGGATTGACCTGAGCGGACAGCCTTTGGGCGTGTATTTTGTAACACTGCGACAGGGTGACAAAAACTGGGTCAGGCGCTTGATTTTGACTACACGTTAGGGGTTAATACCCCTGCTTTTTCTCGACGACCCGCGACACAATGGGGAAGGTCACGCCTACTACTGATGAGGATCATTGTCAGCGCAGTGAAGCCCGGGTCGTCTGACCATTAATTTTGAAAGACATTTTCCGATGCCCCCATTGACAACATAACTTAATCAATCTTTATTAGGCCCGTCGCTGCCCTTCTTCAGCGACGGGCTTTCGAAGGGACTGCCTCAGTCGCCGCCCAGGCCGTTTTTGTTGAGCATTTCAATCTACTTGCCATGAAAAATATACTTAAAAAATGTGCTAAGGCGATTCTGCTGCCCGTTTTGGGCATGCTGCTGCTGCCAAGTGCCCAAGCGCAGGAGGCCGTCGCAACACAGGGCGGCTTCGTTTCTACTGCGACCATCTTGTATTCGTTCACCGTTGGAGAGTGCTTCACTTCGACGCTGAGCAACCCCAATGTATTGGTGACACAGGGCTTTCAACAACCCGATAAATTGACGGTAGAGGTGCAAGAGCCTTCCTCAGCCTTCCAGCTTCAAGCCTTCCCCAACCCGACAGCCAATGTCGTGACGGTAACGTACCAAGGGACGATATTTCATTTTGGCTTATACGAAAGTACCGGGCGGCTTCTCTCTACGATCGTGCCCAACCCATCCGCGCAACAGATCGAAATATCTTTTTCTGCCTTTCCTGCCGGAATATACCTGCTCCGGGCAGTGAGCGAATCGGGCCAGGCACCTGGTTTCGTGCGCATTGTGAAACAATGATTTTATGCTGGACTTTGGACACTTGGACATTAGACGTTGGACAGCGATGCTCTCTGCAAGTCCAATGTCTAAGGTCCCAGTGTTCAAAGTCCTAAAAAAAATTGTCATGAAAAAAATACTCACCATAGCAGTCCTGCTGCTTACAGCAACTGCCCTATTCTCCCAAACACCTCAAAAATTTAACTACCAAGCCGTCCCTA
>JANMME010000596.1:0-5088 GCA_031373015.1 Saprospiraceae bacterium | reverse complement strand
GGGCAGTCACCGAAAAAACATGATGCGCTCGGTAGAGGCCAGTCTCCGCCGCCTCGATACAGAGTTTATTGACTTGTTTTGGGTTCACGCCTGGGACCACCTAACACCCACCGATGAAGTGCTCCGTGGCCTTGACGACCTTGTGCGCAGCGGGAAGGTGCACTATATTGGGGTTTCTGACACGCCTGCCTGGGTGGTGAGTCAAGCCAACACGATGGCTGAACTGCGCGGCTGGACTGCTTTTGCAGGCCTTCAAGTGGAATATTCGCTCTTGCAGCGCACGACAGAGCGCGACCTCTTGCCCATGGCAAAAGCCTTTGGTATGGCCGTCACGCCCTGGGGCGCTATGGGCGGCGGTGCTTTGACCGGAAAATACCTGCGCGGTGAAGAGGGCAGGGTAGTGGCGCACAGCGTTCGCCGCAGCGATCGGGCCAACAAAATTGCCGCCAAGGTGGTAAAAGTGGCCGAAAAACTCGGTGTGGCGCCTGCTCAAGTGGCCATCAATTGGACACGTCAGCGCGACGCCGAACTCAACTGCATCCCGCTTGTGGGCGCGCGTACGGCTGCACAACTCGAAAACTCGCTCGGTTGCCTCGACTTTGTTTTGCCCGAAAAAATGATCCGCGAATTGGACGCGGCCAGTGAAATCCAATTGGGGTTCCCACATGAGTTTCTCGCTTCAGACAATGTGCGCGAGTTGGTTTATGGTGGGAAATATGGAGTAATTGGTTCAAGATAAAAGAACACCGAATTGACCGATACCACCGATACCACCGATTTTTTTAGAAAAGTTTTTTGTAGATTTTTCGGTGGTATCGGCGGTATCGGTCAATTCGGTGTTCAATTCGGTGCACCCGGTCAATTCGGTGTTCAAAACAAAAATTATGAATTACTGCAAAAACATACTCGAAACCATCGGCAATACGCCGCTCGTAAAACTCAACAGCGTTGCTGCTGACATACCTGGGCTTATCTTGGCAAAAGTGGAAACCTTTAACCCCGGACACAGCATCAAAGACCGCATGGCGGTAAAGATGATTGACGACGCAGAAGCCCGCGGCGACTTGAAGCCAGGCGGCACCATTATCGAGTGCACCTCGGGCAACACAGGCATGGGGCTTGCCCTTGTAGGTTGTGTGCGCGGCTATCGCTGTATTTTTACTACCACCGACAAACAGAGCAAGGAGAAGGCTGATATGCTCAAAGCATTGGGCGCGGAGGTGATCGTTTGCCCCACAAACGTCGAGCCAGACGACCCGCGCTCCTATTATTCAATCGCGCGAAGATTAAGCACCGAAATTCCCAACTCGTTCTGGTGCAACCAATACGACAACCTTTCCAACCGCCAAGCTCATTACGAAAGCACTGGGCCAGAAATCTGGAAACAAACGGATGGTAAAATAACACACCTCGTGGTGGGAGTTGGCACGGGTGGCACGGTGAGTGGTGTAGCCAAATATTTAAAAGAACAAAACCCGGACATTCAGGTTTGGGGTGCAGATGTGTACGGCTCTGTTTTTAAAAAATACCACGAGACAGGGGTTTTTGATCCAAAAGAAATTTACCCTTACATTACTGAGGGCATCGGAGAGGATATTTTGCCTGCGAATGTAGATTTCAGTCTTATCAATTTGTTCGAGAAGGTGACCGACAAGGACGCTGCTTTGTGGGCGCGGCGTTTGGCCAGAGAAGAAGGTATTTTCCTCGGCTACTCAGCAGGTAGTGCGATGGGAGCACTTTGGCAATTGCGCGGCAAACTCAAAAAAGACGACGTGGTGGTCTTGATTTTCCACGATCACGGCAGCCGTTATGTCGGGAAGATATACAACGACGACTGGATGCGCGAACGTGGCTTTTTGGAAGACGAGATGAAGATCAGCGACTTGATAGCGCGCAAGAAAGACCGCCGCTTCTTTGGCGCACAGGTGGGAGAAACCGTGCGTAATGCTTTTAACTTGATGAAATCGCACGACCTTAGCCAATTGCCCGTGCTGGACGGCGAGAAAATCGTCGGCTCCATCACCGAGACACAAGTGCTTCATTTTCTGCTGGAAAACCCTTTGCACAATTCCGAAAAACCCATTCGCCAAGTGATGGGCGAGGCCTTTCCAATGGTGAAAGATGACCTGCCCATCAGCCAACTTAACCGCTATATCTCAAAAGAAATTCCTGCCGTTATTGCTACTGACCGCTCAGGAGGAATGCATGTGGTTACGCAGTATGACTTGATTCAGGCGATTTGATGCTAGACAAGAAGCAATCGATAGGGGAGACCTCGAAGGTTTTCGAAAACCTCCGAGGTCTCCCCTATCAATTGCTTCTTGCCTTAAAATACTGAAAAAACTCGGCGAGGATTCCCCATCTTTGCCATGTGATTTTTAATCCCGCCCCAAGCGAGCCTCCCCGTCCTGATTTCTGAGGTTTACATAACGCACTGTTAATCGCTTTATCGGGCGGAAGAAAGTTGGGAAACCACCGTTTTTACGCTCGACAAAACCAATACCGAGTTTCTAATGGCATTGAAAACACACACTTTGAGCATTATTACCCCCCCCAAGTTTTTCCTCCTAAGCCAATTTTTTTTACTACCACTATTTCTTCACAGCCAATCCATGGAGGATTGCAACAACGGCCTCGACGACGATAACGACGGGTTGATTGATTGCTTCGACACAGATTGCACCTGCACAGGTCAGTGTGATAGTTTCTATTACAACCCGCCGACTTGTAACCCTGATTGCCAGTTCCTGCCGCCATGTGGCCCGGTTTCTTTGGCCACCAAATGGGTTTCCAATGCAGCTACGGGCACTTTTTCGCCCGTAGTGGCAGGCGATTTGGACGGGGATGGCATCCCGGAAGTGGTGACGACACGTGTCGAACAGTCAGACATTTACATTCTGGATGGCGTTACGGGCCAAATCAAAGTGCACATCGTAGAACCCACCACCTTATGGCCGGGAGGCACCGCCCCCGCCATTGCAGACCTTGACAATGACGGCTTTGGCGAAATTGTAATCGTGGGTTTTGACCAAAAGTTGCACTGTTACGAACATACCGGCACACCAAAATATGTTAGCCCAACATTTGTAGGCTATGGCCAACGCTTCCAGTTTTCCGTGCCCAACATTGCAGATTTTGACAATGATGGCTGGGCTGAAGTAAATGTTGGCAATCAAGTGTTTAACGGTCAGACAGGAGCACTTTTAGCATCTGGCAGCAATTTTCTTTCAGACGGCGAGCACCCTGCCCGCGTAGCCTTGGGCTTTTCTTTTGCCTCCCCCGTTCCAGCAGATGTCTTGCCCGCGGCCGCCTGTCTTGGCTGTGCTGGCTTGGAAATCGTGGCTGGAAACCAGGTGCTTTCCGTAAATTTGAACACAGGCCTGGTGTTGCCTGTTCGCACGGCGCCCTTGGCATATTCTGACGGGTTCACCAGCGTGGCCGATTTCGACGGCGACGGCGACTTGGATGCCATTGTGCAAGGCCAAAAAAATGGCTTGAATACCGTGTATGTCTGGGATATTCAGACGGGTGCCATCATGCGCGAATTCCAATTGCTCAACAACTGGAGCGAGGGCGCATCCAGGGTAAATGTGGCAGACCTTGATGGCGATAGCCTGCCGGATATCACGTTTGTGGGTCACCCGTGGCTATATGCTTTGCGCAACGACTTCACCCAACTTTGGGCAAACCCCATAAACGACCCTTCTTCCATTACTTGTACCACCGTTTTCGACTTTTGCGGCACAGGGTCTTCGGATGTTATTTACCGAAGCGAGGATAAGTTGCAGATACTGGACGGCGCCACGGGCAATGTGAATTGGGAAGATGTCTGCCGCAGTTGGACCCATATAGAGAACCCGCTCGTGCTGGATGTGGATGCGGACGGAAAAACGGAAATATTGATCGAATGTGGCACCAACGGCAGTTCTTTTGACGGGACCGTGGTAGCCTACGAAGTTGTGGGAGCGCCCAATATAAAATCTAGGCCGGTCTGGAACCAACACGCCTATTTCAACACCAACATCAACGACGACCTTAGCGTGCCCCGCTTCCAGCAAATGCAACATATTGTAGGCGACAAGCGCAAGTTGAATACTTTTATGAATCAGTATTCCAATCCGGTCTTTCCATCGCCCGACGCTGTTTTGTCTTTGGCAAGTCAGCCGCTCTGCGACCAGGACTCCATGATATTGACCCTGGAAATTTGCAACGTGGGCGACAACCTTTTTCCACAAAACACACCCATTTCGGCCTACACTGGAAACCCTCAGACCACCGCCGCTCAGTGGATCGGCATTGTTGGCGCGTCGTCTAATATAGCAATCGGCGCCTGTGAAACGCTCACATTCCGTATTCCACGGATTACGAATGATTCCGTTTTCCTAGTTTTGAACGACGACCATTCTACACTTCCACCTTTTGATTTGAACACTGATTTTCCCGTAACCAGCATCGGAGAGTGCGTTTTTGCCAACAATATTGTGGCGTTTTATTTTCCATACAATCCTGCACAGGTGTCTTTGGGGCAGGACACGTCCATTTGCGACTTGAGTATCATGCAATTCGATGCAAACGGGCAAGATCTCGTTGGCTGGGTTTGGACGGATAGCTCGACTTCACCCACTTTCACCGCGCAGGGTCCGGGCATTTATGCCGTAACGACAACCGATATTTGCGCCATTGCCCAAACAGACAGCATCGTAGTGGGCCTCGATGTCAGCACAAGCGTTGACTTGGGTCAAGACCAAGGACTTTGCCCGGGCGACACGGCTACGCTCTCTGCGTCAGGCTTCGATTTTTACACCTGGGATGCAGGAGCGCCGCTCAGTTGTACCACTTGCCCGACCGTTTCGTTGGCACCGCTCGTACCAACTTTGGTGACCATTCACGCAGGCTATTCCTACGGTTGTTCGGCCAGGGATACGGTGTTGGTTTTTCTCTATGAAACTTTCGACTATAAAGTGGACACCACTATTTGTTACGGTCGCACAGTGTTTTGGAACGGCATTACCATTGAACCGGACAGCAGCCACCTGTTTCAACTCCAAACTATTTACGGCTGCGATTCGATTTTTCAGGTTCGGGTAC
>JANMME010000590.1:0-6543 GCA_031373015.1 Saprospiraceae bacterium | reverse complement strand
GCGCGTGGTCGGCTACAGCACCGTGCCGCTTTATCGCTATTTTGTGGTAGAAAACACCATTGATACCCTCATTCTGGATGCGCTGGCCTGGAAAGTCGGCACAGAAATCGTTTTGTCCAATGGCTTCCGTTTTTGTCCGCCGCGCAGCACACCTGACGCTACGGGCAACATACCCATTACCGAAGGTTTCATATTTGATATGCTGCCCGTGGATGCCACAGTGCGCACGGCCAAAGTGACCGGCGCACAGTTGTTGGCCTGGCTTGAAAAGGAATTGAACAACGTTTTTGCCAAAGACGCCTCCAAACGTTTTGGCGGCTGGATGGTCAAATTTCGGGGCATGGAAGTCGAATTCAATGCTTTTGGCGAGCAAGGCAAACGGGTGCAAAAAGTGACCGCGGTAGGAAAACCATTAGACCCGGCCCGCGTTTACTCGGTCTCCGCCTGCGAGCGAGACGGCGACCCGGAAACCATGCTCTGTCGTATCCCGAATGTGGTGGAGGGTAAAAACATGCCTTACACTTTGCACCCGGTTTTAAAGGAATATCTTGCGAAGTTTTCGCCAGTCACTCCGCTCCCGCACGGCGCTGCCAAAGTGCTGGACGCGCCGGCTACATTGCTGACGCAAGTGAGCGGAGTGGCGTACAATTTTAGATAAGTAATCAACAACCATGACCTACTGGCAAACCTTCACCCAAAGTTTTACCGGCTACGCAAGCTACCTGGCCAATGAAGTATTGAATCCCCACTGGGGCAATTATTTCTACTGGCTCATTGCCATTTCTTTGATGGTTTACACGCTGGAACTCCTGTTTCCCTGGCGTAAAAACCAGCCGAAGGTTCGGGAAGATTTTTGGCTGGACACGTTTTACATGTTCTTCAATTTCTTCTTGTTTGGGTTGGTGGGCTATGCTGCAGTTTCCAATGTGGTTTCGCAGGCATTCAATGACTTTTTAGCCAACACTTTTGGTGTCCGAAATTTGGCGGCCATCAACGTCGCCCAACTCCCAAAATGGGGACAATTACTCATCTTGTTTTTGGTGCGCGACTTTGTGCAATGGAACACGCACCGTTTGTTGCACCGTGTGCCGTTTCTTTGGGAAGTGCATAAGGTACACCACTCTGTGCGAGAGATGGGCTATGCGGCGCACCTTCGTTACCATTTTGGCGAAACCATCGTGTACCGTACCATTGAGTATTTGCCACTTGCGATGATCGGTTTTGGGATTCAGGATTTTATCCTCGTCCATCTTTTCACCATCGTGATCGGGCACCTCAACCACGCCAATATCTACCTGCCGCTCGGGCCGCTGAAATATGTGCTCAACAACCCTCAGATGCATATTTGGCACCACGTCAAAGACCTGCCGCAGGGGCGTTATGGCATCAATTATGGTATCTCTCTTTCACTGTGGGACTATCTTTTCGGCACGGCCTTGATCCCTCACGACGGACGCGATATCAAACTCGGTTTTGAAGAAGTGGACGAGTACCCGCATGGATTTTTTAGTCAAATGCTTAAGCCTTTTCAACACTAATGGCGAAAAAAATGCCCACCTACAGCATTTGTAACCTACTCGGCGCCGACGCCTGTATGACCGAGATCGTGGTAACACGCCTGCGTGATTTCGTGGACACCCATCCGGATATTCAGTTCCCGCATCGCCATGATTTCTATCAGATCGTATTGTTCACGCGTGGAGGCGGGAGGCATTCCATTGATTTTCAGCAATTTGAAGTGCTAAAACATCAGGTGTACTATATGGCGCCGGGCCAAATTCATACCTGGGATTTCGAAGGGGGCACCGATGGATATCTGGTCAATTTTAATGAATCGTTTTTTACCTCGATCTGTCATAACCCGCATTTCGTACGGGATTTTCCCTTGTTCAGTAGCATCAGTGGCGTACCAGTCAATGTACTAGATATGAGTTGCTGTGCCGAAGTAGAGCAGACTTTTGCTCAGATGCTGGAAGAATTTGAAAAAAAAGAGGGCGATTTTAAAATGGACATCTTGCGCGGAATGCTTACGATCCTTTTGGTGCGACTTTCCAGAGTGGTGCCCTATACTTTCAGGGAGGGTGTCTCGAAACAAAACTTGGTGCTGATTCGACAATTTGAAAAATTAATTGAACAACATTTTCGCGAAAAACGCCTGCCCAAAGAATACGCTGAATTGATGTTTGTTACCCCCAACCACCTCAATGCGCTGACCAATAATATGTTGGGGAAAAGCGCCGGGGACTTGATTCGCGAGCGTGTTTTACTCGAAGCCAAACGGTTGTTAACCAACTCTGATCTAATGATAAACCAAATTGCTGAATCGCTCAGTTTTGAAGACAATGCTTACTTCACGCGGTTTTTCAAGAAATATCTGGGTACGACCCCGGAAGGGTTTAGGACGGCTTTTTTACAGCCGAATGGCGCAAATCAGTAAAAAGTGCAACAACAGCCTTCAAAAGCATAAGTGCGCAGGGGAGTGCCCGCTGTACCTTTGTGCCAAGTAAAAACATAAAACAATAACATCATGACATTTGCAGATCTGACCAATAGCGAAAAACCCGTACTAGTTGACTTTTATGCCGATTGGTGCGCCCCCTGCCGGGCCATGAAGCCCGTGCTTGAGGACTTGAAGGCCCAAATGGGCGAAGAGCTTACCATTTTCAAAATTGATGTGGACAAGAACCAGGCGATCTCCGAACGATATGCCATCAGGTCTATCCCAACCCTTATTTTGTTCAAAAACGGCGAACCTGTTTGGCGCAAATCGGGCATGGCTTCTTCTGTGGAGTTGAAAAAGGCGGTGCAAAAAAGTGTGGAGGCATAATTGGAGTTGAGAGGTTGAGGGTTGAGAAGGTTGAGATTTTGCACTCAACCTCTCAACCCTCTCAACCCTCAACCTCTCAACCCTCAACCCTCAACCCTCTCAATCATGACACAAATCTTTGAAGTAGAGAACATTAAATGCGGCGGTTGCATGAATACCATCCGGAAAGGGTTGGAGCAAATGCCCGGCGTAACGGCTGCTCAACCAGAAAATGAGCAGGGTACCGTCACAGTAGATTTTGATGAAAACAAAGTCTCTCCAGATGCTATCAGCCACAAACTTGCAGACATGGGTTATCCACTCGTGGGTGAAAACACCTTTGGCAAAAAAGCAAAATCGTATGTGAGTTGTATGATTGGGCGTATGGCCGCTGAGTAAAGACGCAGAATACGTCATACTTTGGCGTTCAAAAAATGATGGACCAATACCGCCACCTATTTCCCGATCTCGAAGAAGGGCTTCAACGCGAATTACAAGAACATGGCCGTGTTTTAGCCGCGAAAGCTGGCCAGACCCTTATTCAAAGCGGCCAGAATATTCGTAGTACTATGATTGTGCTGGAAGGGCTGGTCAAGCTTTTCCGGGAAGACGATGAGGGCGGTGAGTTTTTTATGTACCACCTCCATCCGGGCGATGGCTGCGCGCTTTCACTTATTTGCGACCGAACATTCCGAGCTAGTTCCGTGACCGCCAAGGCGGTAACGGATTCTGTATTACTGGTGGTGCCGCTAGAGCACACCGAAAACTGGATGCGCCAATACCGAACCTGGTATCATTTTGTGGTTGGAACTTACCGGCGCCGTTACGAGGAACTGTTGGAAACCATTGACCATATTGCCTTCCAAAATATGGACGAGCGCTTGGAGTTTTATCTGCGCCGCCACCAAAAAGCACTCAATACCAAGGTGTTGGAAATCACCAATACACAAATCGCCCAAGAACTTAACTCCTCCCGGGAGGTCATTTCCCGTTTGATGAAAAAACTCTCCGAAGACGGCAAAGTGCGATTGCTGAAAAACGGGATCGAGATTTTGAAACTTTGAATGCTCGCCCTAAACCTCGTAGGTTTCAAAAAACCTACGAGGTTTTTATTTTAGCCCTTCGTGACAAATATCACAAGGCAATGACTGTGACTGACCCCACCTTTGCAACGTCGTTTCGACAATGCACAAGTTTCAAGCATAACCTTACTTCATGGAAATCATAGGCTATTTCGCGTCGGCACTCATCGGCGTTTCTCTTGGGTTGATTGGCGGCGGCGGCAGCATCCTGACGGTGCCTGTTTTAGTGTATCTTTTTGGCGTGGATCCGGTCTTGGCTACGGCCTACTCACTTTTCATAGTCGGTTCGACCAGCCTTGTCGGCACTTACCCAAAATATCGGGACGGAATGGTGAACCTGAAAACGGCGGCTATTTTCGGCATCCCGGCCATTTTGGCGGTATATGCCACGAGAGCCTATCTGGTGCCGATGATACCCAATCCAGTGTTTCCCATCGGCGGATTCGTGGTGTCCAAAGCCATGTTTATGATGGGTATTTTCGCCATCCTTATGGTGTTCGCTTCTTATTCAATGATTAGAAGTAAAAAGGGAGGGGGTGAGGAAGCGGAAGCAACAGGACCTCAAAAATTCAACTATCCCATGATCTTGACGGAGGGCGCCATAGTGGGCTTGTTGACCGGCTTGGTAGGCGCTGGCGGTGGTTTTTTAATAATTCCTGCGCTCGTCTTGTTTAGTAAATTGCCCATGAAACAAGCCATAGGCACGTCGCTACTCATTATTGCAGCCAAATCGCTTATAGGCTTTACAGGCGACCTTTGGCACCATGAAATGGATTGGGCCCTGTTGGGAACAGTCACGGCATTGGCCATCGCGGGCATATTTGTCGGCAACCGACTCAGCCGCAATATAGACGGCGAAAAACTCAAGAAAGCCTTTGGCTGGTTTGTGCTGGTCATGGGAATTTACATTTTAGTCAAGGAACTTTACCTCAATCCCGCAGCCGCGGCTATGGGACATTGAAAAGATCGTGACGTACCTTGTTGCCTGAGTTAATGAGCCATTAAGTGTTTCAAATTGGATTTATCCGTGTCTCATCCGTGTCATCCGTGTTCCATTTCGAGTAGATGGAACACGGATGACACTGATGAGACACGGATATTTCCGTATCAAACCTAAACAGGCGTGTCGCAACCATCCAAGATCATCACCCGCAACGTATGGATCCTCTCCCTCGTCAGCCTATTCACAGATGTGGCCAGCGAGATGTTGTATCCGGTCATGCCCGTTTATCTGAAAAGCATTGGCTTTTCCATTGTGTTGATCGGCGTGCTGGAAGGCTTTGCCGAAGCCATTGCCGGGCTGAGCAAGGGTTATTTTGGCAATCTGAGCGATCGCCTGGGCCGACGGATGCCTTTCGTTCAATTTGGCTACTCGCTCAGCGCCATTTCCAAACCAATGATGGCGGCATTTACCTATCCGCTTTGGGTGTTTTTTGCCCGAACCACCGACCGCCTCGGCAAGGGCATCCGCACGGGGGCTCGTGACGCACTACTCTCCGATGAGGCCACCCCCGAAACGAAGGGCCGGGTGTTTGGTTTTCACCGATCCTTAGACACTATAGGTGCGGTGATTGGGCCGTTGTTGGCACTCGTTTTCTTGCAATTTTACCCTGGCGCGTACAAAACGCTTTTTTTCCTAGCCTTTCTGCCAGGTTTGCTGGCCATTGCATTCACCGTGTTGATTCGGGAAAAAAGGAAAGCCAGGGCGGAAGGTCTTTCCAAACCAGGCTTTTTAGACTTCCTGTCCTACTGGAAACGAAGCCCGGCGCAATACCGGCAGCTGGTGCGTGCTTTGCTTGCATTCGCCTTGTTCAATAGTTCTGACGTGTTTCTTCTGCTGCAAATCAAAGCCGCCGGGTTGAGCGATAGCGCCGTGATCGGAATGTACGTTTTTTACAATGTAGTGTATGCACTGGCCGCTTACCCCATGGGCGTGTTGGCCGACCGATTGGGCATGAAACGGGTATTTGTACTTGGCTTATTGCTGTTTGCCATCGTGTACGCTGGAATGGCTTTCGCGTCTGCCTGGCCCGTTTTTGCCGCACTGTTTTTCTTGTATGGAATTTATGCAGCGGCCACCGAAGGTGTTGCCAAGGCTTGGCTGACCAACATTAGTGAGAAAAAAGACACGGCCACTGCGATTGGCACTTATACCGCGTTTCAAAGTATTGGTGCGCTGATGGCGAGCAGTCTGGCAGGGTTTATTTGGTATTCAGCGGGCGCGTCTGCCGTTTTTATTATGAGCGCATGCGCCGGAACACTGGTAGCGCTGTATATATGGTATTTGAAAAATTTTGAAAATCAATAGACGCCGTGACTTTCGTCACGTTAGCCATCATTTGGCCCCCGTTACCTTTGCAGCATCCAATTCAATCTACCACGTTCAACTTTTTTTTCAAACATGATAATCGAACAAATCTATACCGGATGCCTGGCACATGCTGCCTACTATCTAGAAAGCAATGGTGAAGCCGCCATTTTTGACCCGCTCCGGGAAATAGAGCCGTACCTCCATCGTGCTGCAAAAAGCAATGCAAAAATCAAGTATGTTTTTGAGACCCATTTCCACGCTGATTTTGTTAGCGGGCATTTGGATTTGGCCAAGAAAACGGGTGCAAAAATAGTTTTTGGCCCTACCGCAAAGCCTGATTATGA
>JANMME010000588.1:0-11461 GCA_031373015.1 Saprospiraceae bacterium | reverse complement strand
CTGTGGTGCCGGAGGAGTAGAGGATCCAGAGGGGGTGGGAGAACGGAACTGCCGATTTTGGATTTTGGATTTTGGATTTTTTACCCGCCAGAGCCAATTCATTCGCCGAAGTTTTAACGGAGAAGGAAGCGGAGGCGGGACGATTGACGATTTCTGACCACTCAATGACTTGTTTTTCAACCGAAAGCGTTGCGTTTTCGTCCAGGAATGGAACAAAAACAACCTTCTCTACGGACGGCAAAAGTTGGCAAATCTCGCGTACGGTGTCACGTTTGTCAAATGCCTTGCCACCATAGGCGTAGCCATCAACGGCGATAAAGATCCTGGGTTCGATCTGGGCAAAACGATCTGCCACACTCGCCGCCCCAAAGTCGGGCGAACAACTCGACCACACAGCACCGACCGATATGGTAGCCAGCACCGCCACTACGGCATGGGGCGAATTGGGCAAAAATGCCGCCACGCGATCGCCGGGTTGAATGCCACTTTCGCGGAAAAATTGAGCGAGTGCAGCCGTTTCGCTTTCGAGTTCGGCCCAACTCATTTCGGTCAAAGGTTGGCGTTCGCTTTGGAAAATAATGGCCGGGCGAGTATCCGTTTTTTGGCGGAAAATATGCTCTGCGTAATTGAGCGTTGCGCCTTCAAACCATTTAAAATCAGGCATTTGTGCGCCCGACAGCACTTGTTTATAAGGCGCGTGATGCTCGATTTTGAAATATTCCCAGAGGCTTTCCCAGAAGTCGGCGATATGGTCGGTGCTCCATTTCCAGAGTGCAGAATAATCCTTGAAATGAAGGTTCTTTTCCTGCGCGAGCCATGTGGTGTAGCGGGCGAGATTGCAGTCAGCCAGGAGACTGGGCGAGGGTTGCCAGAGGAGTTTGGGTGAATCTATAGAAATGTTGGGCATGGTGGGCAAAAGTAGATCGCTATTCTGAAAATCAAACCTATAAGGCTTGAAAACCTTATAGGTCTCGTAGCGGTCAACGTTATTGCTGCGCAACGTTCAAAACATTGGAGGAGTTCGCTGTGTTTGCTTATTTTTGTCCAGCAAAATTTAAATGAACCACCTTGCCCACTGCTTTCTCTCTTTTGGCGACGAAGACCTTCTACTCGGCAATTTTATCGGCGATTTTGTAAAAGGCCACGACTGGCAAACCTACCCCGAACCCGTACAACGCGGCATCCTGCTCCACCGTTCCATTGATTCTTATACCGACAATCACCCGCTAACCGACCGCAGCGTGAACCGCATTCGACCCTTTGCCGGGCGGTATGCGCCTCCCTTTGTGGACATACTGTACGACCACCTGCTTGCCCTTCATTGGGATAAACACAGCACAGAGCCCTTCCAGGCCTTTGCAGAAAATACTTACGCCCAGCTCGAAAATCGGGCTTCGGAAATGCCGCCCATCCTTCAAGAACGTTTGCCAAAAATGCTCGCTGGGCAATTCTTGCACGGCTACACGCATCGCGACGGTTTGGAGTGGGTGCTCCAGCGATTTAGCCAACGTCTAGCCGGCCAATTCGATGCCCAGGCCCTTGCAAAGGCCTTCTTTTTGGAAATTGATGCGTTTTCAGATGATTTCAATGGCTTTTTCCCTGATTTGGTAGCGCATGCCAGACAATTCTTGCACTAAATTTGGTAGTTTTGCCCGGTGCAGTTGCTTGTCAAAAATATCCTCTTTTGCCTGTGTTGCTTGTTCGCAGCCGATGCCTGGGCACAACGTGCCCCGCGTTTGCGTAATTTCGAACCGGCCGATTATGAGGCGCAAAACCAGAACTGGTCGCTTGCGCAATCGCCCGAGGGCTGGGTCTATGCCGGCAACAACGGTGCTGTCATGGAGTTTGACGGCACGCGATGGCGGCATTTTGCGCTACCCGAAAAACAGGCGGTACGCGCCGTTGCCATGGGCCGTTCGGGCGAGGTTTTTTGTGGCGGCTTTGCCGAATTCGGCTATTGGGCCAAAGACCCTTCGGGGCGACTGGTTTATACTTCTTTAAGCGCACAATTTGGGGAGGGGCAGGTAAGCAAAGAAGAGATCTGGCATATCCTGGTGCTTTCGGACTACGTGCTCTTTCAATCGTTTTCCACCCTCTACAAGTTTGATTATCAAAAGGTTGTTGCGATAAAGCCACCCAACGCCATCATGTTCGCACAGGCGGTGAATGGTCTTGTGGTATTGCCGGTAATTGACCGCGGTTTGTATGAATTGTTGCCGGACAATACCTTCCGCGAATTGCCTGGCTCAGAGGTGCTGAAAGACAAAATAGTGCAATTTCTTGTACCCAATGGCCAAGGTGGTATCTGGGCAGGCACCTCCAGCGACGGTATTTTCGATCTTCAAAATGGCAATTGCAAGCCTTGGGCCAACCCGCTCAACGCTGTTTTTCGCAAAAACCAACTCAATAAAGCCGTAGTGCTGCGGGCAGGGGGCTGGGCTTTCGGTACGATACTCGATGGTGCGTACATTTTGTACCCCTCGGGTCAGTTGCGCTGTCACCTTCACCGGGAAAACGGTCTGCAAAACAACACGGTGCTGGCGCTATTGGAAGACCGGGATGGCAACCTCTGGTTTGGTCTTGACCGGGGTATTGATTTTGCCGCTTTGCGCTCTCCGCTGACGTTTTTTACCGACCAAACGGGCAAAATCGGCACGGTGTACACTGCTGCCGTGCACAAGGGCCAACTGTATATCGGCACCAACCAAGGTGTTTTCAAGATGCTTTATCCATCCCCCCAGATTTCTCCCCCCTTTTCTCTGGTGGAAGGATCTCAGGGCCAGGTTTGGCAACTCCAAGTATTTGACAATCAATTGATTTGTGGGCACAACAGCGGAACGTTCATCGTGGAAGGCAATGCCGTAAGGCGTATTTCCAACATCACAGGGGGCTGGTGCACCCTGCGGATGCCTGGGCATCCCAACATCCTTTTACAGGCCACCTACACAGGGTTGGTACGCTTCGAAAAACAAAAAGGCGGGTCGTGGGTGTTTGCCGGGCGGGTCAGCGGATTCAGCGAACCCTTGAAAAAAATAGTCTTCGACGCAGCAGGAAACCTTTGGGCTGCGCACCCCAACAAAGGGCTTTTCCGCCTCCGCTTGAGCGACGACCTTTCACAGGTACAAACGTTCAAAACCTTTACCCGCGACGACGGCTTGCCCACTGATTTTCAATTGAGCTTGAGCGTTTTGCCAGATAGTGACCTGATGGTCAATGCTTTGCCGAGTGCTGTGCTGCTGCGCAACGCTGCGGGGCAAATTCGGTTCGAGCCAACTTCCGTCAGAAAATGGCTGCCCGGAAGGGACGGCGAAATGTTTGCCATAGACAGTAGTGGCCTGTGGCTTTACGCAAGGGACGGGCGTTCACAAAAAATCCCGCTCGCGCTCGTGCCAACGTTTGAGCAAGTGGAAATACTGCCGGGCGGCGAATACCTGTTCTGTTTGGAAAATGGTTTTGCGCTGCTCAACAAAGATTCTTCGGCCTCTCAGGCGAGCCAGAAAATACCGCCACCGACGGTCGTCAGGATGATAAAGACTTCTGATAATCAAGCAGTTTTGCCCGTCGAAGGCCTGTCGTTTGTGTATCAGGACAACAGTTTGGAATTCCAGTTTGCCCAGCCCTTTTTTGAGCACCCGGTTAGATTTTCTTGGTTCTTGGAAGGCTTTTCCAAATCCTGGTCACCTTGGACTTTTATATCTGAAAAGGAATTCACCAGCCTGCCATCCGGCCGTTACTCGTTTCGGGTGCGGAGCGAAGCAGGCGGCGAAGAGGCCATCATTCCATTCAGTATCAAGCCTCCATGGTATCGTTCAGGCTGGGCAATTGCTTGCTATGCCCTGATCTCATTCGGGCTGCTCTGGTTGCTCGAATTGTACAACCGGCGTCGTTTGGAGCGCCAACGCCGCCGCCTGGAAGGGGAAAAAGAACGGGAAATCCTGATCCTTGAAGTGGAAAACAAAAGCCGGGAACTTTCCAATGCGGCATTCAACCTCATCCGAAAGAACGAAGCGCTCCAGAGCCTGAAAGACAACTTGTTGGACTCCAAAAACGAGCCAAGAGCGCTCTCCAAAATCGTCCGGGAAATTGACGCCCACCTCGAGGGCGACCACGATTGGGAGATTTTCGAGGAGTCGTTCAACCGGGTACACGATGACTTCTTCAAACGCCTCATGCTCGATTTCCCTGATCTAACCCCCGGCGACCTCCGCTTGGCGGCCTATTTGAAAATGAATCTGTCGTCTAAAGAGATTGCTCCGCTCCTCAATATCTCCATCCGGGGCATCGAAAACAAGCGTTACCGGCTGCGCAAAAAACTTGGTCTGCCTGAGGAGGCAAATTTGACGGAGTTTATTATGGCCTTTTAAAGATTCATTCCAGTTTTTTTTGACAGGATTAACAGGATGGACAGGATGGACAGGATGGAGTCGGCTTCGCCGACGAGCGGCGGCTTTGCATAAAAACTGTTCGTTATGAGCATTGGAACACGGATTAAACGGATCGAACGGATTTACACAGATCATCAAAATCTGTTTTGATCCGTTTGATCCGTTTAATCCGTGTTCCAGTGGCCGTCGGCGAAGCCGACCCCATCCTGTCCATCCTGTTAATCCTGTCAAAAAATATTACATGGTGTAACTCAAAACTTCTTCTCAAGTCCAATCACGAACATCTGCGGAATGCCCACTTTGATCCCTTGCGGGCGGCGAGAAGCGATGTAACGCGCATCACTCATGTTTTTTACGGAACCAAACAGACTCATTTTCCAATGGGGGATATGATAATGGACGGAAGCGTCTGCCACAAAATAGGCGGGTATTTCACCGATGCGTCCGTCAGCACTCGGGCTTACGGTGTTCAAGTCATTGGAAAATTGACTGGAAACATAGGTGCCACTACATTGAATCTCGAGGTTCCATGGCGCGATAAAACCAATGGTATGGGTACTCAGCCATTCCGGTGCATAGGGCAAGCGATTGCCTTTGATGTTTAGTTTATCAACACCTACATAGCGGTCAGTATTGTAAGTTGCCTGAGAATAGGTCACATTCCCCTGCCAGTAAATGGAGTATTTCGACCCGAAGAGTTTGCCGAAATCAACCCGTAAGGCCGCTTCTACGCCCAAGTGTTTCGTGCGGCCCGCATTGGTATATCCGCTTCCTGAACCGCCCGAAGATTCCGATACCGGGATCACCTGTTTATCAAAGTCAAGGTAAAAGCCTGTCAATTCTGCTTCCACGCTTCTGGACAACACACTGCGCACCCCAAGTTCATAATTCCAACTCTCTTGAGCATCCAACGGGAAAACTTCTCCTGAAGTGGATACTGAATTTTTGATGGCAGGCGGTGCAAAACCTTTGTGCAGCCCTCCGAACAAGGTTGCTTTTTTGCTGAAATTGTAGTTGAATCCCAGTCCTGGGATCAAGGCATTGACGTGGCTGGGAGCGGTGATATTGGTGTCGCGGTAGGCGGCAGAAGCCGTTTTGTACAAGAAAATGCTGCGTTCGAAGTGATAATCCTCCAGCCGGAGGCCTGCGGTAATGCTCCACTGACTGCTCAGCACAAATTTATTTTGGACAAAACCACTGAGTGCATAACCAGGACGCAATTCATCGCGTACCAAAGTGCCCGATTTGGCATAGGGGCGTTTGCCGAGTACCTCTTGTTCTTGTGCTTGTTCGGAGATCGCCCGTACCCCGATGTCCAATTGGTTTTCTTGCTTGCCAAGTTTATAATCCCAAGTCAGTTTTGTTTCTGCACCGCCTACGATAAAAGATCGGTTTCTGTATTGGGTTTCGTTCAGCATAAAAACTGCACCGCCGGGAATATTTGGATCCCCCCAAACGACTCCGGTTTGATTGACAGCGCTTGAGTTGCTGGAAAAACTCTGTCTCCGCCAATTGCGAGAAATGGTATAGCCATATCCAGCCGTGGTCAGCCTTAAGTTTTTGGAAATGAAATACTTATGGGTGGCGCTCAAGGCATATCTCCGAACGTGGAGCTGATCGTTCGGGGCCATTACAGGGTAATATTCCTCCCGGTCGAACATGGGCTGCGTGAGGCCAATATAGGTGGCGTTAGAGGTTTCGTCATAAACCTGAAGTTTCAGGCCAAGGATTGACTTTTCGCCCAATACAAACCGAAATTTGGCATTCAGGTCGTGGACGTCAAAGCCTGTCACCCCGATTTTATCGGCTCGTTTGTATTGATATCGGATGGTCAGTCCGGCATTGCCAAATGTCTTTCCATACCCTAAAGCTGCTCCAAAATACCCCCCAGTTCCACCGCGAAGCTCAACTTTCGTTTCTGCAACTGCCGGTGGGTCGGCGGTAATGTAATTGATCACACCGCCAATGGTGCGCGGACCGAACATGATCTGCCCACTGCCTTTCACCACTTCCAAGGCCGACATCCGATCCATGGAGGGCGTATAGTACAGCTCCGGTTCGCCATAAGGGTTGAGCTGCACGGGGATGCCGTCTTCCAGCACCAGCACATTGGCGCTCCGGTCAGGATCGAGGCCGCGGATGCCAATGTTGGCACGCAGGCCAACGCCTTCTTCGTCCACCACATTGAGGCCGGGCAATTTTCGGAACACTTCATTGCCACTGATGGGAATGATTCGGCGCAACTCAGCAGGTTTGATATACGAAGCCGAGCCTGGCACACCACTTAACAAGCGGTCTTTTTGCGCAATAACGGTAATTTCTGGGGCTTCTATGAGCATTAGGCTGTCTGTAACAACTACTTGGCCTTGGGCGGTATGCAAGTAAAAAATGCACAGAAAAAGAAAGAGCGTAAAATGTTTCATCGTTGAACTTTTGTTTATTCTAATCTAGACTTTGTAAAAATTAGGCGCAAAAGTACCAGATCAAATCAAACAGGCAAATGAAAAATATCATTTCCTTGGGTGACTTTCGTCAATTCTTTCTGACAATCGCTGGATTGATTTGAGCGGAATAGGGGCGTTTTCATGCGATTAATGCCATTTTTTATCATGGCGTAGTAGTGATGAGGTGTGTTTTTCTTTGAAAAGAGCGCAGCCGTCATAATTTCATGCTGCAAAAAAAGCAGGTATCCCAATTTTTTCTTGAACTTGAAAAAGGTATGCTTGTTTATACAAACGACATGATGACCCAAATCCGTTACGCACTTTTTCTGCTTCTTTTTGTCAACTCGTGTGCATTGGCGCAAGTGCCCGTTGTGCCCACAGGTCTGGTGGCGCTAGCTTTTGAACAGCACATTGAACTGACGTGGCAGGCCAATGCTGAGCCAAACGTAACGGGTTACAAAATTTACCGCTCTACGGATGGCGGCGGCTCATTTGCCTTTTTGAAACTGGTCGGTAAAGAACCCATCGCAACCGACTGGACGGGCGATGAAGGGCAAAATCTGTCCCGCCACTATAAAATAACAGCCGTGGCAGATGCCTCAGAAAGCGGATTTTCCAACGAAACTTCGGCCACAACGAAGCCCTTGAGCGACGAGGGGTTGCTTGAAATGACGCAACGTGCCACCTTCCGCTATTTTTGGGATTACGGCCACCCTGTGAGTGGCCTTGCCCGCGAGCGCTCGAACGGCGATCCGAACATTGTAACCACCGGAGGTTCGGGTTTTGGTATCATGGCCATTATCGTCGGTGCAGAACGCGGCTGGGTGACCAGGGAAGCAGCGGTGGATCGGATGATACAAATCGCCTCGTTCTTGCAATTCGCCGATCGGTTTCATGGTGTTTTCCCGCACTGGATGAATGGTACGAATGGCAATGTCATTCCTTTCAGCCAATTTGACAATGGCGGCGATCTGGTTGAAACGGCTTTTTTGATACAAGGACTGCTGGCAGCTCGGGCTTATTTTGACCAAAACACGCCGCTTGAATCGGCACTGCGCGATGTCATCACAGGGCTTTGGGAAGAAGTGGAATGGGACTGGTATCGCAAAAACAACAGCCCGGTGCTGTACTGGCACTGGTCGCCGAACTATGCCTGGCAGATGAATTTTCCCTTGCGCGGGTTTTACGAGGCCCAAATCGTGTACATACTTGCGGCAGCTTCTCCCACGCACCCAGTGCCCGGAAGCTTGTATCAAACGGGCTGGACTTCTTCGAATTACGCTAACAACAGCATCCATTTCGGCAAAAAGATCTATTGCGGCCCTTTTGGCGGAGGCCCCTTGTTTTTTGCACATTACTCCTATCTTGGATTTGACCCACGCGGGCGCAAGGATGCTTTTTGCAACTATTTTGTGCGCAACCGCAACCACGCGCTCATCCAGCAGGCCTATTCCATCGCCAATCCGGAACACCACGTTGGGTACTCAGCGGATTGTTGGGGCCTTACCGCTTGCGACGGCCCGAACGGCTATTCGGCACATGATATTTACCCTTCGAACGATGACGGTACGGTTTCCCCTACCGCAGCCCTTTCCAGCATGCCATATACCCCACAGGAAGGACTTGCTGCGCTCCGTTTTTTTTATCGGGTTCAAGGCGAACGCTTGTGGGGGCCGTACGGCTTTTATGACGCTTTCAACCTCGATCAGAACTGGTTTGCCAACACGTACCTCGCCATTGACCAGGGCCCCATTATTGGGATGATCGAAAACCAGCGCACGGGTTTGCTCTGGCAACTTTTTATGCAAAACCCGGAAATAGCGCTGGCCTTGCAAGCCATTGGTTTTCAGGCAGATAGTTCTCCAGCAGAGGAAGCATTTATTGAAAAAAATGGGTTTGACGTGCTACTTTACCCAAACCCTTTACCAGCAAATGGAGGGGTATTGAACCTCGAATTTTCCATTCTGGAAAAACAAAAACTGACGGCGCAAATCGTGGACGGGCAGGGGAAAGTGCTGCAGATACTGTTCACAGACAGGGAAATGGCGGCGGGGGTTTTTCAAGTAAAATCCCAGATTCAAAACCTGCCGCGAGGAGTGTTTTTTGTGGAGATCAAAAATGGAATGGGCGGGACTTGGGTGAAGAAGCTAGTAGTAGAGTGAACCGAGCAGCCCATCCCGTCTGACGGCTCTAAGTCGTCTGACGGGTAATGCAATAGCATTTAAACGACCCAGAGCTGTCAGACGGGTAAACCAATAGCGGTCAGACGACTTGGAGTCGTCAGACCGCGACAATATTGTAACTAAATCATTTTCACACATAACCAATCATAAAAGAAGTGCGTATGAAAAATTTCTTTATCACAGCCTTGCTTTTGATTTTCGGTATCCTGGGCGCGAATGCTCAAGTCTGCTACGCCGATTTTGAAGGACCGGGACTCAACTTTCTCGGCCTTGACGGGGTATTGACTTCTCCGTTTGCGAACCCCACGCCCAACGCTGTAAACTCCAGCGCGAACTGCGCCAAATATGTGAAGTCGAATATGCATGCTTACAGCCTCATTCTGGCTGACAACGGCGCGCCTTTCGACCTTTCGGTGAACAACCAGTTCAGCATTGATGTGCTGGCCACGGCTGCTACGAAGATATTGTTCAAACTGGAAGGCTCCGGCGGCGGGTTTGAGCAAACGAAGGACATCACCGTAACTGGCGAATGGGTCAGATACACCTTTAACTTTAGCGCACAGGCCTACAATACTGGCCTGAGCAAGGTGGTCATGTTTTTTGACCCAGGTGTTGAGACAAGCGGCGACACGTATTACTTTGACAATGTATGTGCAGGGGATGGGAAGATTTGCCACGCTGACTTTGAAGGCCCTGGCCTCAATTTTCTTGGCCTCGACGGGGTGCTGACCTCGCCAGTGCTAAACCCTACCCCCAATTTCGTGAACAGCAGCGCAAATTGCGCCCAATATGTGAAGTCCAATATGCACGCGTACAGCCTCATCTTGGCGGACAATGGCACACCATTCGACCTTTCGGTAAACAACCAGTTCAAGATTGATGTGCTGGCTAGCGTACCGACGCAGTTTATTTTCAAACTCGAAGGCTCTGGTGGAGGATTTGAGGTTACAAAAAACATCGCGGTAACGGGGGCTTGGCAGACGTATACGATGGACTTCAGTGCTCAAGCGGCCAACACAGGGTTGAGCAAAATCATCCTGTTTTTTGACCCGGGCGTAGAAGGGAGCAGCGACACCTATTACTTTGACAATGTGTGTACGGTGCCCAACCCTTGCCCCAACGACACGCCTGACCCTAATATGATTGACGACTTTGAGTGCAACCGCAACGCAACCTACACAGGCGATTGGAGCGTTTTCTCGGTAGTAAACAACCCTGCGCCAACAGGCGACAACAACTCCGCTAAAGTGGGCAGGTTTGAGGACCCAAGTGGCCCAGGTTCGGAATGGTCAAACATTCAAATTGATTATGAAAATCCGATTGACCTCACTGTGCGCAATCGGTTCTCTTGCCAGGTATGGGCGCCCAAAACAGGGAATCTGCTCATCAAACTTGAAGGCGGCCCTAACCAACCCATGGAAGTGGGCACACAGGTTACAGAACTGAACAAATGGGTGACCTACACCGCGGATTTTAGCAGCCAGATCGGCAAAGGCCACAAGAAGTTTGTCATCTTCTTCAATGCTGGCGTACCGGGTGATCCCGGCGACGTGTACCACATTGACAATATCAAACTCTCACCAGCACCTTCTGCGCCACCGCTCGAAGATTTCCAAAACGGCATCCACCTTGGCTGGCAGGCTCTGGATCAAAACGAACCCATTCACGGCGTATTCCAGGGCCCGGTGAACAACCCTGCCCCGAACCCTGTGAACAACTCCACACAGGTGGGCTGCTACACCAAAGGCTCCTCTGCATTTTCCACCTTGCAGGGCATTTCGCTGACAAACTTTGACCTGTCGCTTTATGGCCAAATTAATCTTGACGTGCTCAGCCCACAAGGCGGCGGCACGGTGACGCTCATCCTCAGTTCGCCCATTGATGGGAACAAGGAAGCCGAGGCAACCATCACCACGCCTGGTCAATGGGAGACGCTCAGTTTTGACTTTTCAGCGTTTAGTGGGATCACCGATTTTAGCGAGGTGCGCATCATTTTCAATGCCGGAACGGCCAATGCAGGCCAAATCTGGTATTTTGACAATCTTGGTCAAACAAAGGTCACCATTGACCCCTGCAAAGACGTGGTGCCAGTACTGAACATCATTGACGATTTCGAATGCCAGCGTAATTACACTCAGATTTACTACGGTGCAAGCGATTTAAAAGTCGTGAACAATCCACACCTTGCGCCTGAAAACGGCTCGCTAAAAGTTGGAGAATACACCGACCCAAGCGGTGGAGGCACCGAGTTTGCGGGCATTGGCATTGAGTTCCCAGCACCACCCGATTTGAGCGTTTACAATCACCTTTCTTTGCAAGTTTGGGCGCCTTCGGACAATGTTCCGTTCCTTTTCAAACTGGAAGGGAATGGCCCCGGGGTCGAACATTTTGACACCCTGACAGAAGGCAACAAGTGGTACAAGTTCGACATTGACTTTAGCGGCGCTGT
>JANMME010000575.1:0-6652 GCA_031373015.1 Saprospiraceae bacterium | reverse complement strand
CCCCAAAATTCCCGGTTGCGTTTACGAAGTAAATACCATCACTTACGACCGGCAAATCGAGTTTGATTTGTTTTTCTCCCTTATATACTTGGGTGGATTCAGTCAAAACCAAACGCCCTTCCAATGAAAAGACCTGGACATTTACCTGGTCGTCAGCCTCGAACGCCGAATCAAATCCGAGCAAAAGACTGCTGGCATCCTGGGCAAGCGTGGCCACTAGATCAGCACCACCGCCAGAAGCCAACATACCACTGCCGCCGCCACCGTTGAAGTTGTTGTATTCAACTTTGATCTCATAGCAATCATAAGTATTGTATGCTGTACCAAAACCGGCGACACTCAGAAGTACTTTGTTGTCTTTGCCCGAGGTATTTGTAAATGTTATGGATTCTGAGCTTGTCCCTGGGTTATCGCTTAACTGAAAAGAACCACCCATGGAAAAGCTAAGTTCATAATCATTGAGTAGACTTTGCAAAGTAACCGTGCATCCCCCACCATTACCCAGTATGAAATAGTACATGTCAACATCTCCTTGGGCTTCAATCTGATCCCAATATGTATTGCTAAGATATTGTGCATGTTGAACGTCATTTGACACATCACCTTCTCCACAGGTTGGGGTCGCGCTCACCGTAGTGACCGTCAAGGGAGAAGCAGCACCATACTGGCCATCTCCGCAGATGCCGATAACTTTTACTGTATAGGTCGTAGCAGGAGAGGTCCCAACAATAACCACAGAGGAACCCGTTGAAGTAGCGTTAAAGTGGGTCACCCCACCCTTTTGCACTTGCACGATGTAAGAGATGAAACTGGCCGAAGCCGTCCAAGAGACTGTCATAGTCGTTGCGGTGGATGTGGCAGACTCGCCTGTGACTCCAGGGCAATTACAATCTGGCTCGGTGGGCTCAATATTAGCGTAGACAGCGTTGATAGAGAGCATGGACAAAAACAAGCTTGTCAAGAAAATGGTGCGTATGCGTAACATGGTTGTAAAAATTTGATGATGAAAAATTGGTGAAACAATGAGTGCCCGCAGCGAGCGGGCACCCATTGTTTTCAGGGTGAAGCAAAATCCTTTTCAGATCACTTCACCGCCGAAATGTTGCAGTTGGCATCTACATAGAATTTTTGACAACCACCTGCCTGAATGAATATCCAACCAGTCTGGTTCACTGGGGTGGCCAGGTTTACAGAAGTTTGAATACTGCCTCTAACTGAAAAAGTTACCGGGCCGTTGACGGGGAAGCTGACAGGGGTGCCTGCTGCAAAAAATTCTACACCAACCGCAGGGGTGCCTGGAGGACAGGTCGCACAAGCTGTTGTGTTGGTGTTTGTGCCACAAAAGGTAAGGTCGGCCACATTAACAGGTGGGACGTTGGTGACCACGCATGGGCCGCCGCGATCCGAAGCAGAAGGGTTTACACCCACTGATGCTAGTTCTTCATTCAAATTGGGCTTGGCGCAGAACGAAAAGATGACCGCGATGGCAAGGATGCAGTTGGCAATAACTAATTTCTTCATGATGGTAAAAAATTTAAAAAAGTGAAAAATGAATAATTGATTCCAGAGCCTTGAATCGGTATCAACTCGCAACTCTTGAGGCAAAGGTGTGCCTCTCCTTCACCGGTAGAAAAGGACAGTTTGGGCGGGGTTTCCAAACATAGAAAAAGGAATCAACCCATGGCAAAATGGATCAATACAAACAAAAAGGCTGCTTTTTCGCGTTAAAATGGCAAAAAAGCAGCCTTAAAAAATGGACAGAAAAGGAGGGATTTGAAAAATGTGGACGAAAAACTAACCCAACTCTCGTGCTTTTTCCATCAACCAAGCACGATCCGCGAGCAGTGTTTTGGCTTCGATACGGGTAACCAATCGGGCCGAGCGGGCTTTGTCTTTCAAGGGGGACTGACTAAGTTGCATCAGTATGTTGAGGAAATTGAGATCCATTGTTCTGAGGTTGGCGGCGATGGTCTTGGTTGCCGTGCGGACGATGAATTTTCTGAAGGCATCCATTTTGTAAAGCAAGAGATCAGAATGAAGTTCGTAGTACAACTTCAGTTCTAGACGCCGAACCATGTGATGGTAATGGGAGCTTGAGGGGGCATCAGGTATATGATCCAAGGCTTCGTCAAATTTTCCTTCTGTAAAAAGGCAATGCGCCATATTAAAGTGGTAGAAAAACAATCCCTGATCGCCTCCGATGATTCTTTGCCGATATTCTTCCGTAAATTTCTTAGCCCATTCAAATTCTTTTGCTCTTGTGGCAATCAGCACAATATTGAGGTATGCATGAGGTGGTAATTTTTCATTTAAGAAAAAATACCCCCTTTCTAAATTATCTTTGTTAATTTGATGAAGGACAGGGATAAAATCTAAGTAGCCACTATTAATGAGCAGTGTGCAAAAGTTTCGAAGATATGCATGGTAGTTTTCAAGTGTTTGAAATGAAAGGTGTTTTTCTTTGCTAATTAAAAAATACATTAAACTTTTAGTTTCTTCTACCGATGGCAAGCCGTTTTTTAGCATGTCAAATATCCTTTTTGAAATCTGTAGAAGTATGCTTTCCTCTATGTAAGCGTCAGCATTAACCTCTGAAAAATCCAATTCAGGCAATTGGGTTGCCTTTTGTTGCAGCATGTAGCGGTTTGCCAATTCAGTTCGGTAGTTATGATAGTGGAGATCAAGATGCCGAATTAATTGAGGAATATTTAAATCACCTTTAACCTGGTTGTAGGTACTTTCCCAGATATGATGCTCCTCTGCGGCCAACATCTCAGTGCGATACAAATCCAAAGACTCGATTTTGTCGCGCTCTTTTTTGTCCTTCAATTTTACCAGAGATTTCCGCGAATCTTCTGCCAGCCCATGCGTACGCAACCATCTTGCCCAATCAATTTGTCGCTGTTCCTCATTACTTTCTGAGAAATAAAGTTGGTTTAAGGCATAACTGCGTAAGAGCTTATTCAAATCTGAAATCAGCTTTTCCAACCTTCCCGGCACAGTGTTGGACTCTGAGAAGATCAGCAGACATAACCGATCTTTATTCAGCGCAGTTTCGGAAAAATCAGGAGCTGCCTCCAAAATAATCTGGTAGAGACGAATAATTTCTTGCGCATTCTTGCCACGATTGAAATGGTTAGAAGCCAAAAAAGAGGCGATTTCTTGGCGTTCTTTGGGCTGAAATGCCGTTACTACTTCTAACAAGGAGGTGTTTGTCATAAATTTCGACTAAAAAAGCCTGCAAAAGTGTCCTTTTTTTTTGTAGAATACCCTGGTAGGTTTGCGTCAGTTTTTCATTCGATTGCTACGCGCTAAACCACTCAGGCAACACTTTTGCGTACGATCTACAAAATAAGCACAATGTTTATGCAAATCAAAAGTCTTTTCTTATTGGCTTGCCTTTTGGCAAGCACCCTTTTAGGAGCAAACAACGCTCCAATACCTAACGCTTTACCAAACGCTTCGACCAGTGAAGGGCCCTCATGCGACCTGCCTGCCCCCTTCGGTTTTCACATAGAAGCGATTGGTGCTACTTGGGTAACCATGGGCTGGGGTGGCAATGTCCTGTACCAACATCGAATAAGGATGTATCGGGTGAGCGATAACTTTTTGTTGAGCACTACTATCGTTCCAGCGGGAACTTTAACTGCGACGATTGCAATTCCATTTGACACCCAGGTTAAGGCCGTTATAAACGCTATTTGCATAGACGGCGGCCACAGCCCTAATACTACTGAAAAAATATTAAAAGGCATCATCTTGGATCTTGTTGTGAATGGCTTTCATGGATCCACTGAAAGTTCATCGTGTAATTTCAGCAATATAGGAACCTGCGATTTTGAAGGAAGTGGTTATACCACTTTCAAAATATCCCTAAACGGGCAATATCCAAAGCAGTTTGATGTGGAACCAGGGCATGATCAATATAATAATCTTAAATACTTCATTCGTTTGCCAACTTCGAATGGTGGTTCCAACACCTTTAATTTTTATTGCGATTCGGATGTCCAACCAGATTGCCAAACTCCATTAATAACTGTGAAGTTCAATGGAAGTATTGTTGCATATATAGATGCTTTTCAAACTACTGGCACAAATACATTGTGGGGCAACCTTAATGTCAATGGCACTTCCTGTAGAATTGACCGACTTACCTTTTATAATGGTTCAGGCTTCGCTTCCGATCATTCCAAAGACTTCATGCGCCAGGGAGATGATCGTTCAGCAACCTCAGGCCAAATAGCCTCCGCCTCCCCCAACCCATTCTCAGAGGCTCTTGAGGTATTCTTGCCTCCATCCACCGCCGAACAAGTCCAACTCCAACTCTTCAACCTCAACGGCCAAAAAGTCCTAGACCAGGAGTTCGAAGGAGGTCAAGAGCAATATTCCTTGTCCACTGCCAGCCTAGCACCTGGTTTCTACCTGCTCCGCATCGAAGCCGATGGCGAAGTGCAGACCTTGAAGGTCGTCAAATCTGAATAAGAATCATTGAAACATAATTTCAGGCCACGGTCCCGATCCCGAATGCGGGGTCGTGGCCGTTTTTATGATATGGAAAAGCGGCGACGCGGCATCATGCCGCGCCGCCGCTCCAAATAAACGCCAATAGATGATTCAGCGATTAAAGTACTGTTGCAGCACAATTCGCATCAATCCTGACTGTTTTGCAAAATACGCTTGTAAGGTCTACAACAATTTGGCCCGCCGCCGTGGTCAATACCACTGAATTGCCCGTCGCGGTTGAAATAGAGAACTCGATGGGCGTTGTCAAGGTAATGAAAAAAGGGTTAACGCCAGCAGGTATGTTCACTGTCCCTTGTGCCTTTCCCCCGGTACAAGATGCACAATTGGTTGCATTCGTATTTGTACCGCAAAGTGTGATCGCTGTAGGGCTTGCCCGGTCAATTTGAACAAGGCAGGTGGCACGGTCGGTACTTGCGTTCGGGTTTACGCTGCTGAGTTCTTCCTGGATGCTTGGGCGATCACAATAGGCGAAAAGCATGGCAATCGCAAGGACGGGCAGGGCAAAAAGTAATTTCTTCATGATGGTGAAAAATTTAAATGAGTGAAAAAAGGAAATTGAATGTCGCGTCTTGAATCGCTGGTGGATCGCAACGCTGGGACAAAGGTGTGGCTGCTCCTTCCCGGCAGAAAAGGACAGTTTAGGAAGAAGTTTCCGGTGTGATATGGGTAGTTAGGAAGAGGCGCGAAAAAAAAATCAACCCCTCGAAGGTGGATTATTATGGTATAAAACGGCTTAATCTGGCAAACTATAGGGTTGGATAGATGGACACTTTAAAAGACTTTTTCCCTCCATGGCTCGTTTTGAATAAAAAAATTATTACGCCGACTTACATCAAACCTTTCGCTTTTTCGATCAGCCAAGACCGTTCACAAATCAAATTCTTTTCTTCGATCCGTTTGAGTATTTTTTCTGATCGGTCTCTGTCTTTGGGCAAAGACTGGCTGAGTTGGTTCAGGATATAGATAAAGTTAAGGTTCATCGTCCTCAAATTTGCTGTAATGGATTTGGGGGCGGTTCTTTCGATGTACTTTCTAAAGGAATCCATTTTGTAGCTAAGTAGGTCCGAGTCCAATTCATAGTACGCCTTTAATTCCAGGCGACGAGTCATTAGGTGGTAATAGCTCGTAGGCGACTCCTCTGGCAATTGGTCCAACGCTTGTTCAAATTCATTTTCCGCGAATAAGCAACTGGCTAAATTGAGTTGATAGAAAAAACCCGCTTTATCTTCTCCATGGATTCTACCCTTATATTCAGTAGTAAAGTTTTTAGACCAGGCAACATGTTGGGCCCGAATTCCAATTTGTACAATGTTTAGGTAAGAATTGGCAGAAAGTTTCCCATTCATTAAAAGATGCCCACTTTCTAAATCTTCTTTATGCATGTCGTGTAGCACGGGTATATATTCTGAACTTCCTCTGTCAATAAGTAAAATACAATAATTTCGCAAATAGGCTTTAAACCGCTTTATCATCTCTATGGGAATCTCTTTTTTATGCCCAGCCAGAAGGCTTTTAAGCAGGTTAAATTCTGCTATGGTCGGGATCTCTTTTTTTAGGAGCGCATTGATATCTTGTGAAATTTTTAATATTAAATATTTTCCAACATAATAAGCCAAAGGGTCTTCAACAATATTAGCCGTTTGGATTTGAGCCGCTTTTTGTTGCAACAATAGGCGGTTACTCAATTCGCAACGATAATTTAGGTAATATATATCCAAGTGATAAATCAATTCAGGGATTTTTAGGTCCCCTAAAAATCGGTTGTGAGCATTTTCCCATTCATGGTCTTCTTCTGCAACCCGCAATAATCTAAGATGATCGGAATACGATCCAGGGCCCTCATGCTCCTTCATTTTTTTTATAGCAAGTAAAAAACGATCTTCCAAATCCTTTTCCCTCAGCCAGGATACCCAATCAAGTTGCAATTGCCCTTCCTTTTCTGCAGAAAAATATTCCTGGGTAAGTATATAAAGGCGTAATAGTTTTTTCAATTTCGACATGAGCTTGTCCAGTTTTCCAGCCACAAAGCCTTTGCCTTGAAAAACAAAGCTATAAATAGATTCTTTGTCCAAATCTTCCTCAGCAAAATCTGGCCCTGCTTTTTGAATGGACTGAAACAAGCGTATTA
>JANMME010000562.1:0-5859 GCA_031373015.1 Saprospiraceae bacterium | reverse complement strand
GCCGCGGTTCCGCCAGCAGCGGCTTCAGGCCGTGGACGAAGAGCGTCGCGAACAGGGCGGCGACGACCATTGCCCGCAGCACGTCGGGCCGTCGCAGCGCGAACGGCAGGAACAGAGCGATGGCCACCGCGGTGTCGCCCAGCACCGTCACGAACGACCATGGCTGTCCCTGGTCCAACAGCAACAGGGCCAAGGTGGCGGAAGCAATGCCGATCGCCTGCGCCGCAAACGCAAGACCGTCCCCCAGCAGCCAGTCACCGCTGCAAACCTGCAATCGAACATGGCCGCCAATCAAGGCGACAAAAAAGGCCGTGGACGTACCGACGGAGTCAAAGAGGTTTCTCAAAAAGACATTGAGAACCAAATCCGTCAGACCATGGCGCGTATGGGCGCTGGCGCGAGCCGTAAACGGCAAAAAGTGCGGCGAGACAAGCGCGATGTGCGTCGCGAACGCGCTGAAATAGCAGCCACAGCCCGAATAGAAGGCGAAAAGACATTGCAGGTTACCGAGTTCATCTCCGTATCCGACTTGGCTTCGCTGATGAACATCAAACCCTCCGATGTTATCAAGGCTTGTATGTCTTTGGGCATTTTCGTGTCTATCAACCAACGCCTCGACGCTGAAATTATCGAACTCGTCGCCAACGAATTTGGCCACGAAGTCCAGTTCATTTCTGCGGAAGAACAGGTGGAAGTGGAAGAAGAAGAGCTGGATTCCCCCAGCGATCTTAAACCGCGCCAGCCGATAGTGACCGTCATGGGTCACGTTGACCACGGTAAAACCTCGCTGCTCGACTTTATCCGTTCCGCCAATGTGGCGGAAGGCGAAGCGGGTGGTATCACACAGCACGTCGGGGCTTATGAAGTCATTGTCCCGGGTCACGAAGATCAGAAGATAACCTTCCTCGATACACCTGGTCACGAAGCCTTTACGGCCATGCGTGCACGCGGTGCGAAAGTAACGGACATTGCTATCATCGTCATCGCTGCCGACGACAGCATCATGCCGCAAACCAAGGAGGCCATCAGCCACGCACAAGCGGCAGGTGTTCCGATGGTATTTGCCATCAACAAAATAGACAAAGCCGGTGCCGACCCAGAACGCATCAAGAACGAACTCGCCCAAATGAATTTCCTCGTGGAGGAATGGGGTGGAAAATATCAGAGCCAGGACATTTCGGCAAAGCAAGGTTTGAATGTTGACAAGCTGCTCGAAAAAGTGCTGCTCGAAGCGGAATTGCTTGAACTCAAAGCCAACCCTGACCGCCGTGCCATTGGCACCGTTTTGGAGGCTTCATTGGAAAAAGGCCAAGGCTACGTTTCCAAAATCCTGATCATAAACGGGACTATCAACCAAGGCGATCCAATAATTGCGGGCGAGTTCTCTGGCAAAGTGAAAGCCCTCTTCAACGAGCGCGGCAAAAAAATCAAGAGCGCAGGCCCCGCCCAGCCCGTAATCGTGCTAGGCTTGCCAGGCGCGCCACAGGCAGGTGAAAAGATCAAAGTGGCCTCCAGCGAAAGCGAAGCAAAAGAAATCGCCTCAAAGCGCGGCCAGATCATGCGCGAACAGGCTAACCGCGCCAATAAGCGTATCTCGCTCGAAGAAATTGGCCGCCGTCTCGCACTCGGCAACTTCAAAGAACTCAAAATCATCGTCAAAGGCGACGTGGACGGTTCCATCGAGGCACTCAGCGATTCGCTTATCAAACTGTCTATCGAGAAAGTACAGGTGTCGGTCATCCACAAGGCCGTTGGCCAGATTGTGGACTCCGACGTTATGCTTGCTTCCGCATCGGATGCCATCATCATTGGCTTCCAGGTACGCCCATCGCTAACAGCGCGCAAACTTGCCGATAAAGAGGGCGTAGAAATCAAACTCTACTCCATCATTTATGAAGCCATTGATGAGGTCAAATCCGCCATCGAAGGGATGTTGGAGCCTACAAAAGAAGAGGAGATCATGGGTCAGGTCGAAATCCGCGAAGTCTACAAAGTCTCGAAGATCGGTACTGTGGCGGGCTGTTTTGTACTAGATGGCAAAATCAGCCGCAACCACTTCATCCGCATCATTCGCGATGGCATCGTAGTGTATCCGTCCAATCCAAACCAACACGCCGAATTAGGGTCACTCAAGCGTTTCAAAGACGACGCCAAAGAGGTCAAAAATGGCATGGAATGCGGTCTGACGATCAAAAATTTCAACGACTTCAAGGTTGGCGACGTAGTGGAATCTTATGTTATCAACGAGGTGAAGGCGATAATGAAATAAGTAATACAGGTTTCAGTCTGTGAAACCATAAAAAACGGGCGGCCTCGCGTGAAGCGGGGTCGCCCGTTTTGGTTGGCCTTGCCATGTCGCAGCACAGACTCATGTTGGGATGGCTTTTTTGTTGCGTTCATTTCCCCGCCAGCAGCTTCCGTACCGCCGCCACATCTGCCTGCCGGGCTGTGGGGAATGATGCCCGCTTTTTCAAAAGTGTTCAGTTCGTCGAGAAAGGCTTCGGGTTTGGTGGCGTGAATCACGAGATTTGTCAACTTTTAAAAAGTTGACAAATCTACCTCTGCGCTCGATAAACCCGAATTAATTGGTTGGAAATGCCTTCCTCGCATTGAATAAGCACCCCGTGAATACATTTAGCAAAGTTTTCAAAATCATCGTTCTTGGTGCAGACGATAATGCCGAAATGTGTCGGATTTGAGCGGTGCAGACGCTTAAAATCTTTGCGATTCACGGTAATAATGGCTCTTTTCTCCGAAATGGCAAAAGCCAAAACATCTTCGTCGGGGATTTTCAAATTTGATTGACCCGACTCATGGGTGCTCAGGATATCGTACCCTAAGTTTCTCAAAATCAGCACTGTTTCTACGGGAAAGTTTTCATTGGCGTAGAGTTTTATCATGTTCAGTCTTCGTTGTTTTCTTTTATTTCATGGTCAATCTCCTCCTTATTGGCATCATAGTATGCCCAAGCGTTGGCCAAATCTTGTGCCCGAAGCGTGGGAAAGTTTTGGAGCAACTTTTCTTTTCCAACGCCCAATTGTACATATTCTATGATAGACCAAACGGGAATCCTCGTACGGATAATGCACGCGCTTCCTCCGCAAACGCCGGATGTTTTTTCGATCCCCGGAAATTCTTCGGAAATTCTGCTTGCGGCCATTTGAACTAGTTGGGCTATCTCGCTTTGCGACATGTCTGGCAAGATTGCGGTGGCTTTTTCCAATGCTGTCATGGTTGAGTATTTTTCTACAAAGTTAGTGTAAAAAAGAGATTTTTATATCACACAAGATCACTTTTTAAGCAGCAGATTCCCCCGAGTTCTCGCGAGCGGGCGTGAGGTTGCTGGGCAAATTTTTTTACGGCCAAAGAATTTACAGGTAAATTTGCCGCGACATGAAGGATCCTACACCAATAACACTTTCCCGCGTCCTTTTTTGGGAAACGGACTACGATAAAATTGACTGGGACAACAAAGCCCGGTATGTAATTGAACGAGTGGTGATGTACGGTTTTTTGGAAGATTGGCGGGCTATCCAGAAATATTACGGGATGGAAAAAATCAAAGAAACAGTTTTGCAGGCCAGAGATTTAGACCCAAAAACATTGAGTTTCTTGAGTTTGATTTTTAAAATTCCAAAAGAAAAATTCAGATGCTACACTACGCAACAATCAAACCCGGGACATTGGGTTTATTGAAAAAAATCATGGCAGTGCCTGAATTGAAAGATTTCAATCTTGCCGGAGGCACTTCGCTCGCACTTCAAATTGGACATCGGGTTTCTGTTGACCTTGACTTGTTCGGGAAACGGCCATTCGAGCGACAAGAAATTCTTGACTTGGTTGAAAAAGTGGGGGAGGCCAGGGAAATCCAGCACTCCAAAAATATTTTCATCCTCAAAATTGATGAGGTTAAAGTTGATTTTGTCAATTACAAATATCCTTTGCTTAGGGAAATCAGGCACGAAGCGGGACTGCGTTTGATGAGTTTGGAAGATATTGGTGCAATGAAAATTGGCGCAATTGCTGGACGTGGGCGAAAACGGGATTTCACTGACCTCTTTTTTTTGCTAAAAAAATATTCAATGGCAGAATTGATGTCATTTTACAATGAAAAATACCCGGATGGCAATGAAATGATGGCCGTTCGCAGCCTTTCCTATTTTGCGGATGCCGATGAGGACGATGATCTCGCCCTTTTCAAAAAAGCCGATTGGCCTACTGTCAAAAGGACGATTGAAAAGGAAATCCAAAAAATTTATAGATAGACTTGCCCCAAATTTTTCCGACAAATCTTCATTGGCTCAATCTTCCAGCGCCTTTTTTGCCCATTCAAAATTCTTGCGGAATTCAGCGTAATCTGGATACGCCTCCGACAATTCCTTCCAAAGGGTGAAGCACTGCTGAAAGTATTCCTTGGCTTTTTGGGGGTCTCCTTTTTTGTCTCGGAAAAAGAGACCCAACTGCGAGTACGAAATGGCCAATCCCTTTTTGAAATCCACATTTTGCGGATAGACTTCATGGAGTTCTTGTTCTAACGCATTGAGTTCTTCAAAAAAAGTCAAAGCCTGCGGCAAATCGCCCAGAGCGCTGTGCGTCTCTCCAAGTTTGGCGTAGGAAGCGGCCAAGTTGTTATTGAATTCTACATTTTGCAGATAGGTTTCGTGCAGTTCTTTAAACAATTTGATGCCTTGTTCAAAAAAAGTCAAAGCCTTGGGCAAATGGCCCAGCTCGCTTTGTATCTCTCCGAGTCTGGAGTACGAAATGGCCAATCTGCTTTTGAAGTTCACATTTTGCGGATAGGCTTCGTGAAGTTCTTTTTCTAACCTGGATCGTTCTTCAAAAAAAGTCAAAGCCTTGGGCAAATTGCCCAGCCTACTGTGCGTCTCTCCGAGTTTGGAGTATGAAATGGCCAGCCCGTTTTTGAAAGACATATTTTGCGGATAGGCTTCATGCAGTTCTTTAAACAATTTGATGCCTTGTTCAAAAAAAGTCAAGGCCTTGGGCAACTTGCCCAGCGCGCTTTGTATCTCTCCGAGTTTTTCGTAAGAAATGGCCGATCCATTTTTGAATTCCACATTTTGCGGATAGGCTTTGTATAGTTCTATTTCTAAGCCATTGTATTGTTCAAAAAAAGTCAAAGCCTGCGGCAAATTGCCCAGCGCGCTATGTATCTCTCCGAGTTTGGCGTACGAAATGGCCAATCCGTTTTTGAATCCCACATTTTGCGGATAGGCTTCGTGAAGTTCTTTTTCTAACCTGGATCGTTCTTCAAAAAAAGTCAAAGCCTGTGGCAAATTGCCCAGCTCGCTATACGTTGCTCCAAGTTTTTCGTACGAAATAGCCAATCCGTTTTTGAATTGCACATTTTGTGGATAGGATTCGTGCAGCTGTTTTATCGTTTGGTTCGCATTTTCATTAAAAGTCAAAGCTTGCGACAAATTGCCCAGCGCGCTGTGCGTATCTCCGAGTCTGGAGTACGAAATGGCCAACCCGTTTTTGAATTCCACATTTTGCGGATATGCTTCGTGGAGTTCTTTTTCTAACTGATTGTATTGTTCATAAAATCCCAAGGCCGTTTTCAAATTCCCCAACGCACTGTGCGTCTTGCCGAGTCTGGAGTAGGAAATGGCCAAACCATTTTTGAACCACACATTTTGAGGATAGGCCTCGTACAGTTCTTCAAACAACTTGGTTTCGCCTTCATAAAATCTCAAGGCCTTGTTCAAATTTCCAAGTGCGCTGTGCGTCTCGCCGAGTTTGGAGTAGGAAATGGCCAATCCGTTTTTGAAGGACACATTTTGAGGATATGCCTCGCAGAGTTCTTTGCCCAATCGGGAACGTTCTTCATAAAATCCCAAC
>JANMME010000548.1:0-5937 GCA_031373015.1 Saprospiraceae bacterium | reverse complement strand
GGTCGGCTTTATCTGGGCTTAAAAAGGCCTAAAAGAAGCATTCTCGGATTTGAATTTGCTGGCGAAATTGAGGCGCTTGGTCAGGACGTATCCTTATTTAAGGTTGGCGACAAGGTTTTTGGAGGCACAACAACCTTGGGCTGTTATGCCGAGTATGTGTGCGTCAGTGAGCAAGATGTCCTCACTACGATGCCCGACAATATCAGTTATGAGGAAGCCGCACCAGTAAGTGGTAGTGCAATAACGGTTATGAATTTTCTGAAAGGGAAAGCGAATATTCAGCCGCATCAAAAAGTACTTGTCAATGGTGCATCAGGTGGGTTAGGCACTTATGCGGTTCAAATTGCAAAGCATTTTGGTGCAGAAGTGACGGCGGTTTGTAGCACGAGTAATGTGGATATGGTCAAATCTTTAGGGGCCGATAAAGTTATTGACTACATAAAAGAAGATTTTACTAAAAATGGCGTACAATACGATATCATTTTTGACACAGTAAGCAAATTGTCGTTTTCCGCGTGTAAAAAAGCGCTAAAGCCCAATGGCGTTTACATGCCGACGGTTTTTGATTTTACGCTTTTATTTCAAATGATCTGGACTTCAATATTCGGCAATAAAAAAGTAAAGTCTTCATCCACAGGATTGCTGCCTGTTAAAGACCGTTTAAACTATTTAATGGAGATAAAAGATCTTTTAAAAACGGGCGAAATTAAAACGGTAATAGATATCCGTTACCCTTTAGCCCAAATGGCATCAGCACATACTTATGTGGAAAAAGGACATAAAAAAGGAAATCTGGTCATTACAGTCAATCCATAAATCATGAAAAATACACCTTTGTGCCACAAAATGAGGTATTCATTATGAACAGTATAAAATCGTTTTTAGCAATGTGGTCTTTGGGGCTCATTGTTTTTGGCACGCATTTATTTGTGTTGGGTTATTTGGTTCTACAATCGGGCTTTATCCCAAAGGTTTTTGGAGGCTTACTATCTAGATTCGTGAATTCTTTTTCTAATTCTGCTTAATGATTCGGGTTTAACGCCGATATAACTGGCCAATTGATATTGAGGTATGATTTGAAATAACTCAGGTCTTGATGTCAAGAGTTTTAAATAGCGTTGTTCTGGTGTATCAGTCGTGTAAGAAGCCATGATTGCTTGTTGTTCGGCAAATATTTTTTCCATGACTTTTCTCGAAATAGTTTCAAATCGCGGAAATTGCTTGTAAAGCGCTTCTTCTTCGGCTCTATTACCCACAACCAAATAAGAATCCGTGCAACACACCATAAAATGCGTTGAAGGAATATTTTGGCTAAAACTATTGATAGAAATCACCCATTGTTCGTCGGTGAAAAAATTGGTGGTTTTTTCTTCACCGTCCACTAAAAAATATTGCCGAACACAACCCTCTAAAACAAAATAGGCTTCCGCCGAAACTTGTCCTTCTCTGAGCAAAACAGTCCCTTTTTTATACTGTTTGATGCGCATTGTTCCCGCAATAGCCCGCGCTTCTTCATCAGAAAGCGGCATGATTCGGGCAAAGTATTTTATGAGTTTTTTATCTAGTACCTCCATTTAAACAGGCTATAAAAGTGCTTTCTTTTATAAGCGGGCTCAAATGTACCTGTTTTTTCTCAGGCATCAGCCTTCGCTGGCACGTGCTTGGTCTTCTAGTACACTATCTGCACATTTTTCGGCGAAAGGATATACAGGAACGATTGGCTTACGATCATACTGTAAGCAAGCAACGTGAACAGAAGGATGACCTTAGTCGCCATCTTTTTAAATTGATTGGAGCGAACGAATTTTTATCCCAATAACGACCAACCAGACCAGCCACAAGGTGCTCCCAATAAATCCAGCCAAATCCCAAGCCGGAAAACCGGGCATCACCGTCGCAAACAGTTCGGCCTGCGCCAGCAGGTAGATGAACGAGCTGACGATGCCCAGCCCATTGACCCATTTCGGGAAAAGTTTCAGTTTCGCAAACGACAGAGAAATCATGACCGTCCAGGCGATGGTGAACAATTGCCCCAGATGCTCGCCCAAAACAACACCCCCAAATTGGTGAATGGTCTTAAAAGCAACGATAGCGGCGGCTTTGGTTGCTTCGTCTGTGGCATGGATAAAGGTATCTGCCAAGACAGGTACGACGAATGTCCAGCGCAGCAAACCAACCATCTGAGCAATTAAGCCAATGACTCCGATGGTAGTAGCCATTCGGACTAAAGGCGCCTTGTTTTCCAACTTTTGCCCGAGCATAATATAGGCCGGCAAGAGCGGAATGCCGGTGATGGCAAAAGCGAACCAGGTCCAAATCAGGCGGCTGCCGCCTTCGTGAAACTTGGTGAGGATGGTCGCTGTGTCATGCCTCAAAATATCGGGATACTCAAAGCTGATCGTCAGGGCGGTATAAGGAATGAACAAGGCAACGGCGCCTAAAATAAGGAGCAATCCAATTGTTTTTTGTGTGCTGAAAGTTGTGCTTTCCATCCTTTATGTTGATTTAGATTTTGAAAATACTTAGTGAAAGGGACGTTTTTAGTCGTCCGTCAATTTGTACTTGCCGATATGCGGCACGACGTCGCCACCTAGGTACAAGTAGCCCTGATGCTCTTTGACGGCACCTGCTTCTGGCATTGTGCTGCCCTTGGTATCGAAAAATGTTTGGAGGATTTTACCTTCCGGCGAGACGTTCATCACCATTCCGAATTTTTCGGCTTTCGGTTGAAGGAAGTTTGGCAAGGCATACACCAATTTTTTCATGCCTTTTTTTGCGTGGATCTTGTCCAGCGCATCGCTCCTTTTAGTTGAAAATCCAAGCCAGAAACTGCCGTTTTCTCGAATGGAAATGCCGTTGGGAAAGCCCGGAAGGTTGTCCATGAAGGTTTCTGTCTGGCCTGCTTTTTCACCTTTCAGCCAAAATCGGAGCACCCGATATCTGGAAGTTTCGGTCATCAAAACAAAGCGCTCGTCTTTCGAAAGCACTACGCCATTGCCAAAATAGGTGCCTTGAATCAAAGTTATGACCTTGTCGGTTTTCGGGTCGTAACAGTACAGACCACCGATTGGACGCTGTTCCAAAATGACTTTTTTGCCATATTTGATGGTGTAAGCCGAAATTTCGGAGGTGTTGGAGAAATAGATTTTCCCGTCTGCAGCAATGTCCAGGCCATTTGGGATAAGAAATCGTTTTCCGTTTTCATCTTTATCGGCCAAAACGGCAACTTTCTTATCCGGGCCAATTCGGATCAGCCCTTCCCGGTGGCTCAACGCGATCAAATTTCCGTTGGCATCAAAATGCAGACCAGCCACCCACGAACGGGAATTGTAAAAAATTTCAACCCGGCCGCTTGTGTCAATTTTCAAAATCCGGCCATCGGCGAAATCATTTTTAGCGTGAACGCCACAGAACAAATTCCCGTCCTTATCAAAAAGGATGTCTTCAGGCCCGCACCAGCCATCAATGGATAGTTTTTCAGCCGTAGACAGTTTTTCGTTGAGCGCGGTTAGGCCCGAAAAGGCAGGCTTCTCGGCAGGCTTCCAGGCCTCCGGATGGATGCCGCAGGAACTGAACATTATTAAAACAGCAAGGGCTGCAACTGGGAAAAAAAGCGAAAGGAGATTTTTACTTTGCATAATCGTCATTGTTTTATTTGACGATGCAAAGGTGGGGCGGACCAAATCCGAGGATACTAGACAAATGTCCAGAAATGATTTTAGCGGATTTGGCCTCGGATACGGCTAAGATGACGTGGTGTCACGCCGAGCATGGAGGCCAGATATTGCAGCGGGATTTGTTGTAAAAGGTGCGGTTCTTCCCGAAGCATTTTCTCATAGCGTTGCTCGCCAGAAAGGACGATCAGGTCATGTCGCGTGGCAACAATACCACAAATTGATTCCTCCAGAAGCCGTATATAAAAGTCTTTAAATAGAGGGATTTCGTTTGCTAAGCTCTTGAGATCCGCTTTGCTGATCAAAAACACACTACCATCTGTCAAGGCTTTAACCGATTCAAGAGAAGGCGTTTCAGTAATAATACTTTGGAGAGAAGCCATAAAGGAATTTTCAATAGTGATGTAGGTGGTTCTTTCTTCTCCATCTATCAAAAAATAATATTGAAACATACCGCTTTCCACAAAGCCCAAATGCTTGCTTGTCTTACCTTCTTCAATGAAAAAGTCGCCCTTTTTATAAATTTTTAAAGAGAATGAGTCGACAATTTTATCCAAATCACCCCCTGAAAATCCAAGGGCTTCAAAACAACTTTTTAATTTACTCATAATTGGTATGGCTTTTCTTGCAAGCTACATTATCGGTGCCAGTTTTCTAAATTCGCTCGGCGACACACGTTCCTGCACCTTGAAAAATCTGCTAAAGGTACTTATCTCCGAATCACCTTAAATGCAATATCCCGCCCATGCCCCTGCATAATGGCCAAATTGATCCAGGAAAGCGCAAACTGCTCCAGTAGCGCCACCTTGTCTTCGCCGCCAAAATCCCAGCATTCGCCAAAGCCAGCGTCGAGGGCCAGTTGTCGGGCCACCGATTTGGCTTTTTCAGAACTGCCTGCCATAAACATATCGAGTGCCACATCGCCGTATTTCGGGTTGGCCATGTTCTCAAAACCCGTGGTGTTGAAGCATTTGACCACTTCGCCTTTTGTTTTTTCTGACAAGGCATGATAGACTGTGGCAAAGGGCTCAGGCTTTTGGCGCACGGCATTGGTGGCGTCTATCAAAATTTTTCCGGAAACATCGCCCATTTCAGCGATGACGTCGAAAATGGCGGTGGGCGGGGTAGCAATCAGCACAACGTCACACTGTTTCACGGCAAAACTCACGTTGGTAAAACGATCTTCCCCGATTTTGGTGGCGAGGGAGATGTTCTTGTCACTAAGTGGAAATTTGGCGCCCACGAGCACTGTGTGGCCTGCTTTTACCCATTGTTGGGCCAGGGCCCCTCCGACGTTGCCGGAACCGATGATCGCGATTTTGTACATAGAAGTTGAGGATGTTGAGGGTTGAGTATGTTGAGAATGTTGAGGGTTGAGAATGTTGAGGTGGTTTCGCCCGCTATATTTTAGCACAGGTTCTTTTCCGAGAGATCTCCCAAAGCACGCTGCAGCAGGGGCCAGGTGCTTCTTTTTAGTGCTGCTAACACCCGTAAAAAGATGAGGTTCAATCACGACCGCATTATTCTTTTCCGTCCTGCTCCACACACTTGCCACGCGGCCGTTTACTACCACGATGGGTCGAAGGTATGAGCATTATGGCGCAAATTACCGAAACTTGCGCCATGATACGTCTTGGATTACCTACCGATTTTGATTTTATATACGGGCTATATTTCCATCCGCAAATCAATCTGTTTTTGCTCTATGAGCCGATGGATAGGATCGACTTTCAACCTATATTCAATGATTTGCTTGAAAAAGGCATCCTATATGTATTTGAACACGAGGGCGTAAGGGCTGGAATGTCCAAATTGGCACCGCTCCCCTATCGCAACGATCACATCGTCTACCTCGGTGGCGTTGCTATACACCCTGATTTTGCGGGTAAAGGCCTAGGTGAAAAGATGATTTTGGAAATCCTGGCAATGGCTCAAAATAAGGGATTCAAACGGGTCGAACTCAGCACGGCCACCATCAACGAACGCGCCATCCGGCTTTATGAAAAGGCCGGATTCCAAAAAGAAGGGGTTTTACGCCGCTTTTGCTACTTGAAAAGCGAAGATCAATATTTGGATGAGGTCATGATGTCTTGTTTATTGGGTTGATGCACTACTTTTGGACTTTGGATGTTGGACGTTAGACGTTGGACTTGAGCTCGTCCAGTGTCCAAAATCCAACGTCCAAAGTCCAGTATCCAACGTCCAAAGTCCAGTATCCAACGTCCAAAGTCCAGTATCCAACATCCAAAGTCCAAAATTATGC
>JANMME010000482.1:0-1581 GCA_031373015.1 Saprospiraceae bacterium | reverse complement strand
GCCCAAAAAAGATGTCTTGTTGACCCGTGTCGAATGGCTGTGCGCCAGGGTAGCGGACTTTTGTCATAACTTCTGGGTTTGGAGGCTTAAATAGTGGCGGTTTCGGCTTCCGAGAAATGCTTTTGCAAAGTGCGGAGCAACTCGAACAAGGCGTCACGGATGCGGTTGGTCTCTACGGTTTGCTGCTCCTGGCTTAGGGTGCCACGTCGGATTTTGCGCCGCAGTTCTTCATATTGTGCTTCTATCTGATCGCTTTCGGCCAGCCACGGAGTGTGAGCAAGCTGCTGTGAAAAAAGGTCGAATATGTTGCTCATTTCGTCTTGAAGCATCCATTCTCGGAGTTGGCTGAAAGGCAGGACACGGGCTGAGTTTTCAGTAGACATTCCTGGTTTCCGTAGCAAGTTGCGCTCCCTACATTTTTCGTGTAATACTTTTATAAACAACTCCATATCAATATCCTTTGGCACAAAAGTCATCGTGTATTGCTCGTCACAGTAGGTGCCAATTTTGTCATCCAGGAAAGTGTTGGCAGAGAATTTCGCAATGCGACCTTTGACGTGTTGTTTCAAAATGTGCATGAACAGGTGTACATACCACTTGTCAAACGGCATCCCTAGAAAGACAAAATACTCCGCGTCGTAGATATGGCTTTCGAGGTCGTCCGACAAACTTTTCGAAACGATGACCGAACTGATATACTCATAGTAATCTCTGTAGGTCATCACGAGCGAGTCTTTTTCTTTCAATTCGCCGAGTATATTGAAAATCAAGGGCTTGTCGCGGGTGGGCACTTTGATGGCCTGATTGGCAGGCTTGTTACGTTTGTAACTGTCGAACACAAAATCAAAACCTTGTTTTTCGTAGGCTTCTTTCATTTTGTAGTCCGGCATGAAGTTGAGAACGAAATGGAAGGGCATCTGTGCTATCAAGCTCATCAGTTCTTCGGCCCAAGGGTGCGGCTGTTCGTAGAAGCTCTTCACCTTCATATAAGGTGAAAGTTCGGTGGCACCTGGTTGATAGTGAAACCAACCGTCGTCATAAACAGTTATCTTCAACTGTTTTTCGTTTTCGCGGAGGTAAGCAGCAAGTTGTTGCTCAAGGCGCTCGCCTGTAGGCGGGTTCAGGATGTCGGGGCCTATGCACAGGATGCAGCGTTCGTTTTCAAGGCTATGGAATAGCGAGTCCCATTGCACCAGTTCATCTAATTTGATAGGATAAGGTGGCATATTTTGAGGGTGGTTATTTATGTAAGCGGGGGAAGCAATTGAAATTTGTTTTTTTAAGATGAGATTTTAAGTGAAAAAGTTTCGCACTGTTGCAGTACGGAATGCTTTTAAGGCTGCAAAGTACGAAATGCCAGAATTAAAAGTTTAATTTTATGGATAAAATCTTTTAAGTGTATTTGGGGGATTATCTGTGGCCGTTGGATTTCAGCGGTTTTGATTAAAGAGGTAAAATAAACCGCAAAATGTAAAACCATGCCTATCGGCAGGTAAACCGGAGAACAGGAAAATTTAAAACTGAAATAAACAGGAAAACCGCAAAACAGGAGAACCGCAAAATGTAAAATTAAGAGACGGG
>JANMME010000479.1:0-14095 GCA_031373015.1 Saprospiraceae bacterium | reverse complement strand
ACGCTGACAGCAAGCGGAGCGACAAACTATCTTTGGAGCACGGGGGCAACGACAAACTCGATCGCCGTCACCCTCAACACTACCACTACCTACACGGTGGTCGGGACAACTGCGGGTTGTACATCCTTCCCTGCGACAGCACTGGTGACGGTCAACCAGATTCCGACCCTGATGGTAAACAGCGATACCATCTGCTTCGGGCAAACGGCGACTTTGGCAGCAAGCGGGGCTGCAAGCTATCTTTGGAGCACCGGGGCGACAATAAGCTCCATCACCGTCAGCCCCAGCGCAACCACGACCTACACCGTGACGGGAACGACGGCAGCTTGCAGTGCTTCGTCGGCAGGCTTCGTTACTGTTAATCCCTTGCCAACGTTAGAACTAGGCCCTAATATCACCTTGTCAGGAGGAAACACAGTAGTTCTCTATGCCACATGTACCTGTCAGGCCTACCTATGGTCAACCGGTGCTACAACAGACTCCATTATAATCAATGCAATGGGGATATACGCTGTAACGGTGTCCACTGCTGCTGGTTGCACCGCGACAGACAATATCGTTGTCTTGACCACTTCCACGAATGATCCACGTGATGGATACAGCATATCCGTTTCTCCTAACCCGACAAACGATTTATTATTTATCACCTGTCAAGGCGCTTCGACCTCCTCTGTGCAAGTAATTGACAATCTGGGTAAGGTGATTTTTAAGGACGATACTTTTGTGCCCGACGGGACTCTACAAACCATTAGCCTTAAAAAAATGCCATCCGGTTCCTATTATGTGCGGATTGTAGGCGATGGGTTTGCAAAGACAATCCCTATTATAAAGGATTAAGAGATCCTTTATGTTGTATTTAAAATTGAAACATGTGTTATCTCGAATTTTCAACCCACGATTTTAATCGTGGGAATGCGCGAAAACAGGAGACGTGTAACCGTTTTAACGGTTTGTAACTGCCTGGACAAGGAAAAGAAAACGGTTGAAACCGTTCTTAACTCCACCGGGCCTTCTCTCCCACGATTAAAATCGTGGGTTGAAACGACATCTCTTCGCTTTTTGCAAAAATTCGGGATGACTCATGTTTCTCTTTGGAAGACTCGCGAAATGAATTTCGCGCTACACCAACTCCATCTCCACCTGTTTACCCGCCATAGCCCGAAAGGGCGAAGGCGGGTTCAACTTTTTAATCTACCAACTCCATCTCCACCTGTTTACCCGCCATAGCCCGAAAGGGCGAAGGCGGGTTCAACTTTTCAATCCACCAGTTCCATCTCCACTTGCCGCTTCGCCAAATCCACCGCTGCCACCTTCACCTTCACCCGATCCCCCATTTTGTAGGTTTTCTTGTAACGGCGGCCCGTTACGCGGAGATTACCTTCTTCTACGGTATAAGTATCGTCCAGGTATTTAAAGTCCACGAGGCCTTCTGATCTTGAATCGAGCAATTCCACAAAAAAGCCGCGTTCGATGATGCCACTGATCACGCCATCGAAAGTCTCCCCGATGCGGGTGGACAAGTATTCAGCCTGTTTGTATTTGGTGCTTTCGCGTTCAGCCTCGGCTGCTTTGCGCTCCTGATTGCTGATGTGCTTGCACTGTTCTTCGAGTTTTGCAGCGTCCACGCGATAGGTCTTCCCGTCGAGGTTTCGCTCCAAAATCCGGTGCGCCAATACGTCGGAATAGCGACGGATGGGCGAGGTAAAGTGCGCATAGTGCGTGAAGCCCAGGCCGTAGTGGCCGATGTTGTTCGGGCTGTACACGGCTTTGGCCATACAGCGGATGGCGAGTGGTTCGAGCACTTTCAGTCGGTCGTCCGTGCGCGCTTTTTTCATCAAGGCGTTGAAGGACTGTGCGATCTGCTTGGGCGTATCCACTTTCATTTGCACCCCTAATTCCAGTGCAAACCGGGCAAAATCAGCGATTTTGGACATGTCCGGCAGATCGTGTATCCGGAAGATAAAGGGCACGATCGCGCCGCTTTTACCTCCCTCGTCTTTCCCTTTTTTTACCGGCGGCTGCATATACAGCGCCACCTCTTTGTTGGCCAGCAGCATGAAATCCTCAATGAGCAAGTGCGCTTCTTTGCGCTCCTTGACATAAGCTTCGAGTGGCGTGCCATCGGGCGCAAGCCGGAAACGCACCTCGTCGGTTTCGAAGCCGATGGCCCCGTTTTTCTCGCGCTCTTTGCGCATTTTGCTGGCGAGGCGTTGGAGGTTTTTGAGCGCCCATTCCAATTCCGCAAAGCGGGGATGGTTTTTCAATTCCTCTGATGGCTTTTTGTCCAGAATGGTTTGGGCTTCTTCGTAGGCAAATCGTTTTGCACTGTGAATCACCGTTTTGCCAAACCAGCGAGACACAATATTGTCCTTCGAATCAAAGACAAATACCGCAGAAAAGGTCAGGCGGTCTTGTTCCGGCACCAGCGAACAAAGATTGTTGGATAGATTTTCGGGCAACATCGGGTTGCAGCGATCTACCAAATACACCGAGGTACTGCGCTCAAAAGCCTCGCGGTCGAGTGCGGAATCCGGCTTCAGGTAATGGGTTACGTCAGCGATGTGAATGCCAATTTCGAGCATGGCTTCTTCCCCCTTCTTCGCTTTGGCTCCGGCGGGTAAAAGTTCCCGGATGCTCAGGGCATCGTCAAAATCCTTGGCATCTTCCGGGTCAATGGTGAACGTGAGGATATCGCGAAAATCGCGGCGGCGCTCTATTTCTTGCGGAGAAATGGTGTCTGGGATGCGAGCAGCTTCGCGCTCGGCCTCTTCAGAATGAGAGAGTTGGAACCCTGAATTGATAAGGATCTTGTTCATCTCCAGCTCATGGCCGCCAATTTTCCCCAGCACCTGGGTGACTTTCCCAATGGGGACGCGCCCCTTGCCCTCTTGCCAATCGGTGACTTTCACCACGACTTTATCGCCGTCTTTGGCGTCGTGGCTGGCCTCGATGGGCACAAAAATGTCGGTGGGCACATTGGGATTGTCGGGGATGAAAAGTGCGTATTTTCGGCTCAAACGTATCGTGCCAATGAAAAATTCGTTGGCCCGCTTGAGTACTTCAAGCACCTCGCCTTCTGGTTTTCGTTGGATTTGAGAAACGCCTCGGCGAGCTCCACGATAGGGTGCAGGTGCGAAAAGCAGCACCCGTACAGTGTCGCCGTTCAAGGCGCCATTCACGTATTTGGGCGGCACATACACATCCGTATCCATCAATTCAGACACGATGTAGGCAGCACCCGTGCGTGTCATGTCCACGCGGCCTTCCACGATTTTGCGCGACGTTTTACCCGCCACAGGCTGGCTGAAGGAGGGTGGGCGTTGGATATCAGGCCTTTTTGCTTTGGAGAATTCGTCTTTTAGGGACGATTTGTCATGAGCCTTTTTCCCATGGTCTGGAATCCCTTCGCCGTCGTCCACGGTCAGGCGCCCGAGTGCAATACCGTATTTGTTTTCGGCAAATTCAGCCACAGAACCGGCCTGTACCAATTGTTGGAGAGCATGTTCCGTGGAGTCACGGTTGTTTTCTACACGAAGTTGGTCGGTGATTTGGCGCGGCGCGAAACTTTTTTTGGGGTGGCCGAGCAGAAATTTGAGGATTTCGATCTGGAGTTGTTGGGCGGTCAGTTTTTTGCCGCCGTTCTTTTTTTTCTTGGTCATCGTTTTGGTGAAGCCCCGACAAAATCGGGACGGAAATTCTTTTTGGATTAAAAATTATGTGTTAAACAGGAAAATTGGAAAAAAGTTGCCAATCTGATAAAAAACCGAACAACCAATTATAATGTGATGCCAAGGGCAGGATGTCATCCTCATTACAGCAAAGAAGGACATGCTGCTCTAAAACGGGAAAAAGCAAACAAAATAGTCGATATGTAAATTAGCCTGATACTCAAAACTCAACAATAGCCACTTTGCATTTTAGCTATTTGTATAATAGTACAAAACGGATGCGAGCAATAACAGGCCCGCAAAAACCCAAAAGGCTATCCCTAAACTGGAAAATGAAGCAACCCCTGAAGATTTTTCTACCATTACTTCCGTGGATGCCCCCCAATATTCTTCTGATTCTGAGGCTTTGCGATCCGCGGCCGTTTTGTCCTGCTCCAAAGGGCCTATTCGAACTAGAATCATGGAGTAATTGTCGTTTGATTTTTCTGCGCAAATCTGTTGGATGGTGTTCACTTTTACCACATCAGCAGACTCCTGTGTCAATATATGGAGCAGTTCCACATCAGGCAGACAATCCCAAACACCATCGGTACACAGGAGGAAATAGTCGCCAGTTTGTAAGTCATTGGAAAAATAGACCTCCTCTTTCACGGGGTTGACCGTTTTGCCCTGTATAGCACGGGTGATGATGTTCCGCTGTGCCCGTTCGGATTCTTCGATAAGCCCTTGTTTTTTTAGTTGGGCGACTAGAGAATGATCTTCAGTACAAAAAACAATATACCCATTTCGAATATGATACACCCGAGAGTCACCTATGTGGGCAATGCTAAAGCCTTCGGGGTGGAGTTGGAGCAAGGTCATTGTAGTGCCCATGCCTCTACTATTGGGGTGATCGCGCAGGTACTCGTCAATCTCCCCTTGCACCTGGTTTAGCGCCTCCTTAATAGCAAAGTCGTTGGCCAAGCGGTCTTGCAAATATCTGCCAAACCCCTCAGCGGCCACCCGGCTTGCAATTTCGCCATCTCTTGCCCCTCCCACTCCATCACAAACTACAAAATTGGAGTACAAGGCTTGGTCTTGTAGTGCCGTCCAGAATATGCTGTCCTGGTTGGATTGCCGCCTTCCTTTTTCATTGAAAAACAGCAGCGTTTCAATGGTAGCTTGCATATTTATTTTTTTCGGGTATAGACCGCCATGTTTTCGGCAGTAGTAAATGGAGTTTCCGGCCCGTCATGTAGTTTCAACACTATAGAGCCTTTGGGCGATGTTTCTACTTCTGAAATAATGAATCTCCATTTTATAGAATCGACTGAAGTTGATTCCAATTTGAGATAAATGCCCCCTTTCATAGGCTGGATAGTCCATGCAATCGGTGTACTTTCAATTTTGCCCATGTGGGTCGTTTCTAACTTTAAGTTCGCAGTACCACTAGGCGATGTCCAGTTTCCTAGGAGTTTCTTTTCTATTTCCGCTTTCCTTTTATCGAGTTTTTGGGTATCATCTTCGCTTGGAATTTCAATCAAGGGTTTGACTTCGGTAGGGAGAATTGTTGTTTGTTGAGATGTTGTGTCAATGGGTTTATCGACAACTGGTACTGGATTGTCAACAGGCTTGAACCGATTACGCAGAAAAAAAGCAGCAACGCCTAATGCCAAAACAAGTGGTATTGCCCATGCCCATTTGCTTATTCGGACAGGCTGCTTTTTTGGCGTATAAATGAGTGTGTCCTCCCCTGGGGTAGGGGGGGCTTTGGTATTTCGTGTTTCGGTTATTTGGGTGGAATCATCCGAAGCAGGTTTTGAGAGATGCTCCACCACAGTGTGCTCTGGATAGGCCCGTTGCGGTTTTTCCTCTGGATGGATTAAGGTCGCTTCAACATCAGTTATCTGTGTAGTATCTGTATGACTAGATGATTTTGAAGGCGCCGCCGACTGTGTTGGTTCGGAAGTAATTTGCAATGCAGCAAGAAAGTCCTTGATCGTTTGGAACCGGGCCTCTTTCTTCATCGCCAAGCTGCGCGTTATGGCCTCGTCAATATAGGCAGGCAGCGAGGCTACCAATTGTCGAGGGGAGATAAAATCCTCGGTGATGCGCTCTTCAATGCTTTGCGGCGGCGTTCCTGTGAATATGAAATAGGCCGTAGCGCCTAACGCGTACACATCAGAATAGGCGCCCAGTTTGGCATTGGCAATTTTTTGTTCGGGCGGGGCATAGCGAGGCGAATGGAACGTTGTGTGTGTCTCCGTAATTTCATCTACATAGCTCCTTGCGATTCCAAAATCAATGAGTGTAACTTGCCCTGCTGTGCCGATAATTACATTGGCGGGCTTCACATCTCGGTGAAGCACATTGCGCTGGTGAATAGCATGCAAGGTACGGCCTAAGGTTTTCAGAATGCCCAATCCATCCTCTTCTGTCAAGCGGCCACGGCGTTTAATATAATCCTCCAATTTTTCCCCTCCCAGATATACCATGGAGAAGTATATCGTGTCATTCTCTTCAAAGATGTCCAGCACCTTTACTACTCCTTCAATATCCTGAAGATTGAAAAGTGTACGCGCTTCCTCTTCAAATCGTTTTTTGAACAATTCAAACTGGGTATGATCAAATTGCGGGATAACCTGCTGCCTAGTCGTGCTTTCTCGACTGCAATAAGTGGCCCCACTGTTCAGGAAGAGTTCTTTCAAGGCAACTGGTCCAAAAACCCTGTGCTGTGCCAGATAGGTGATGCCAAAACCGCCTTGACCGATCATTCGTATGATCCGATAATCTCCATTGCGAAGCGGGGTGTCTGTGGGCAATTGGCGCTGTGTGGTCTGATTATCTGCCATGATTCATCATTTTGGTCAATTTTATTGGTTGTTTTTCGTTTTTTGCTGGAGGATGCGCGGGTTGATCAAGATAAGGCGTTCTTTCTCGCCCTGTTTCTCGGTGCCGACTTCAACGTAAATGGAGACGGGTTTTCCTTGTATCGGCGCATGAATGCGTTTTATTTTACCGTCATATTGTTTAATCCCACCAGAAAGGAGCTCTTCGCCCCCATTTGCATAACGCAACTTGATTTCGTATCCCACAGTTGATTTTTTGTCATCCCGCCTTCTAAAACCAATATCTGCCACAAAGACCGGGCTTGAGGGCAAATATTTGGGTAAAACGATGCTGCCGCCTACTATTACACCCGCAACCTTCGTCCCAAGCGCAAACTCCAAACCAGTTTTAGCACTGCCGTCTTCCAGCGTAACATTAATGGCTTTGCCAACATTACCCCGCTCGTTAATTTGCGTTAAGTTGTTTTCAAAAGTAATCGGAACTTGTCGCGATTGATTGGGCATTTGTGAAAACCACTGTCCTGTGTGAGCCAGAGGCAACAGGTTTACATCGGGGACAGGCGGAGGGGACGGAGGAGGCGTGTTTTTATTGAGGACTTCGAATGTTGCGAAGCTGCTGTCTATTTTGATTCGCTGGTCAATCCCTCGAACGACTTCTATTTTGACAGACAGTTTTTGCGGCCCGGGTTTTGGGAAAATGTCACTGTAAGTACTTATGCCAAGGGTATTTTCATCTGTTTTTATCCCATTCACATAGAAGCGCACCTTGGAAGTGCTATCAAGTGCCGGTTATGTTTTGATTTGCAAAACCTGTTTTTCTCCGACGAACAAACGGTCGCGCTCCAAATCTACAATCACTTTGTAGTCAGGCATCGGCGGGAGCACCGCTTTGACCTCTGGTTTTTGTTCCGGAACATACAGCCAGACAATAACCGCAACCATTCCGAACAGTAAAATTGCGACCAACCAATACCAGAAACGGCGGTTTTCCCAGAAGCCTGTCTTTTTCTCTGTGGAAGCACTAGTGTCCAATAAAGTTCTATCTTTTGAATCATCAGAAACGACGGGGTCTACTATTGTCTTACCATCTTCTAAACCGCTCGGGACCAATTGGTTGTCAATATGCGTAGCGTCTGTTTTTTCTACATCAATTATTGTAGCGTCAATAGCCTCTTGCTGCAATTCCATTCGTGTAATATCTGTCTTTCCAGCTTCAAGTACCGTGGCCGCAAGCCCTTCTTTCGGCAGTTCGATTTGCGTCGTATCGCTGGTATGACGGAAAATCTGCAAAAAAGCAGCGATGGTTTGTGGGCGATCCTGTGGCCTTGGCTCCAGGCTTTGGTTGATGGCCGCCTCTATGGATGCCGAAATGTTGGGGTTGAAGTGGCGCGGCGACAAATATCCCTTAGCCATGCGTTCGTCCATGCTTTGAGGAGGCTGGCCGGTAAACACAAAATAAGCGGTTCCGCCCAAAGAAAACACGTCTGAATACACCCCCAACGGCTCATTGGGTATTTTTTGTTCTGGCGGGGAATATCCGGGAGAATAAATAGCGGCGCGGGTAGCACTGTCGTCTGATATCTCATAGTAACGAGCAATGCCAAAATCAATCAAAGTAATGTCGCCTTTCGGCGATAGGATGATATTGGTAGGCTTGATGTCGCAGTGCAATATCTGCTGACTGTGTACTTGTGCAAGGGTGTCGCAAAGCGAAAGCACTATCCTTTCGCTTTCTTTTTCTGGCAATGGGGTTTTATTCCGAACATAGTCATCCAATTTTTCCCCGTTGAGGTACTCCATGGAAAAGTACACCGTACCGTTTTCTTCAAAAATATCGAGCACGTTCACCACCCCGGGCACCTTGCGCAAGCCGTATAAGGTTTTGGCTTCATTCAGGAAGCGCTCTTTGAATTTTTCAAATTGCGCAGGGTCAAATTGAGGCACAACGGTTCTGCCACTTGCCGCTTCACGGGTACAGTATATGGTGCCGCTATTCAGAAACAGCTCCTTGATCGCCACATCGCCCAACAGATGGTGCTTGGCCAGATAGGTAATACCAAAGCCTCCCTCTCCGAGCGGATGGGCAATGGTATATTTGCCATTGAGAAGCACAGTCTTCGCTGGCAACGCTTTATGTGGTGCGGGGGTACTCATCTGGTAGCGGTTACTGAATAATGGTCTGGAAATAATCGGTCGGGCCTACCTGATCCACGGCATCCTGAGCATTTTTTGCCTTTCCGGGCATTTTCAAGACCAATTTTGTGCGCCCGGCCTGTATGGTGTCGCCGTCTTTGAGCAGCTTGATATCGGAAGCGCGAATGGGGCCTTTCCCGTTGAGAAAAGTGCCGTTGGCGGCTGGTTTTTTGTTGCCAAGTGCGCCGTCAGACAATTTGTACTCATAGGCCGTTTTTTCCTGGTTTAATGCTATAACAATGTCAAAATGATAGCGGCTCATGTAGGTATCTTCCGTCTGGATACCGATATTCACTTCTTTAGGGGTCGTGTTGGATATCCTTCCGATTGCATTTTTACCAAACCGCAGGGAGAAGGTATCTCGATCCGTATGCTCATCGTGAATGACCAACCAGCCCATTGGGTCTGAATGGGGGTCTAAGGGGCGGGCGACCTGTGGGGCTGTTCCACGGGATTCCTTCTTCGAGGGCGCTACATCAAAATCTTCTTCTACCTTTTCGGGTTTAGACCGCCGAACAGGGGCGGGCGGTTCCTTTTCAGGAGAGGGCACAGGCTTTGTCGGCTTTTGTTCCTCTTTGGGTGGCTGTGGCTTAAACCAGTCGTCGTCCGCTGACTTTTCCGCTAATGCCTGAAGCGTTTTACAGTGCGGGCACTGCACCTTTTTGGCGTTGGGAAATTTCTCCTCGTCATACATAAAGGATTTCCCGCAAATTGGATTGGAACAGATTACGTTGATCATAGCCTGGTTTAGCGTAAGGTGAATGTGGGCTTACTTTACCTCCTCCACTTTAATAATGCGGTCCACTTTGAACGATTCGCCGACCGCTTTCAACCATCTCCGCAAGCGGTCGAGGGTAGTTTCAATTTGGTCAAATGAAGTACGCAGGTCGGAGTAGTCAAATTTCTCTTTGGCGATATCTTCGAAAAAGGATTGCTGCGAGTCCAGTCCTTCTTTCAAGTACTTATTGCTTTTGTGTATCTGCGCGGTGGAAAGCACAAATTGAAGCCAATTTTTTAAAAAAACAATAGTTTCCGCTGGGGCTTTCGCTGGCAAAAGGTCATTATAAGTCCATATCGTGCCACTCAGGTAACCCAACAATTTTTCCATCCAAATGATGGCGTCGCGCACATCGGGTCTTTGGTCGAAGCGGTAGTCTTGCACGATTTTAATGCTGTTTTCTAGTACCGACCTGAGGTACACGCCCGAGCGTTGATGCCGTTCCATTAAGCTGGGGTGCGTGTGGATAGTAATGCAAGGCGGCAAGTAGGCGCCGTCTTGTTGCAACTTTCCGTCCCGCCACACAAACTCGGCTATTTTCAGATGGTTGACGCCAGAAAGCCCGTAGCCATCGCTTTTCGAAATAGCGCTGAGTTCGTATAACGGGCTTTTGTACAATCGGCGGGGCGGAGCGTCGGCAGATAAAGGCCCGGACGTCTGCTTTTCCCTCATATCTATCGTAATATACACGTCATAATGATCTTTCCCTTCCAGACGGCAAAATGGGAGTTCTACCGGGATTTGATGTTCCCGAAACAAATCTTCCGTAATTTCTACGCGATAGCCGCCTTCAGTGATGGCCCTGCATTCCACCAAAGTAAGTATACTGCGGGCCGGGTCATACTGAAATTTGGGATAGGGTGATTTGTCGTTATTATCCCGGATCACCGGCAGCAGCCCATACTGTGCGCCCTGAGCCACGATAGCCCGCACATCGCGCAGGGCTTCGTTCCAGGCAGCATCGGTTGCTGCGAAGTCCTTGCTGCTTACCCGCATCCCATCGGTCCAGTTCAAGGGGTAGTTTTTTAGTTCGTCTATAGAAAACATAGGTTGTTGTTGAATTAGCAGAAGGTTTCAAAAGGTTTCTTTTCAATGCATCTGTATGTTTTGGTTAAATTTCCCCGATGGCTATCTCTTCATCTTCGTCCAGTACAAAATTTTTGTTTGCTACCCGCCTTGCAAGCACAATATCACTGGGCCGAAGTGCATTGGTCAATACCTTTTCGTAAGGATTTAAACACCTTATGTTGGGCAGCCAGGTGTGTGGGCGCGACCATACAAACTTCAAAGAAAAAAGCCACCAGAACCGCTTTTCATTTTCCGGTTCAATACCCAGGTCTTGAACTACGATGTCAGGTCCTTTGCGATTGTATTCCCGCACGGCCAGGCGGTACACTTCGCCTAAGGGGACATGCCGGGGCGCCAAAATGCGAAAGGCCGCAGTGCGTTTCATGCCGGGCTTGTTCCAACTTTCTTTCACCTCGAAGTCTAGCCACATCTCGTTGCTCCAATCCCAATCGTTTTCGTTGATGAGCTGCTTCGTGAAGTACCATTCTATCCTATATGCCTTAGTCGGTATTTGTGACAAGAAATCAAATGATTTTACAAACAAAAAAGGCACCATAAATGCTATTCCTGCGCTCCAATAAAGTTCTGATATGGCCTTATTGGTAAAATACAATACGCCCAGTATTCCGATGCTCAATGCTAGCATAAGTAATAAAGTGAACAGCAATTCCAACAAGAATGAGTCTCTTTCCCAGGACAAGGAGTCTCTTTTTGACCAGAACAACCTGTTGTAAAGCCACCAGACATGAAAGATGCCCAACAAGGAAACGATTACCTGGGTCAGGGTATAACTATGCTCCAGGTTCATTGCCTGAGATTGATTAAGCCAGAAGATGAGCCCTCCGAATAGAGCGCCCAGCAACAGGATAACAAGGACATACAACATCGTCTTACGATCATTTTGCTCGCGTTGGAAGCCCATGAAAAAGCCAAGTCCGCCGAACAAGGTGAGCACGCCGATAACAGGGAGGGCAATCATATCTTTCTAAATTTTTCCGTTTCTTATTGAAGGAACAAGGTGTAACCTAGTACATTGTTTTCATTGTCATGGCTTAATTCAAAAGACCCTTCGCTTGCCTTACCGCTCAATTCAATAGAGAAAGGCGTTTCGAGCGGCATAAGGTAGGCCAAGAATTCGTTTTCTAAAATCTCCCGTTTGGGGCCATTGGGCAAATAATCTATGATGTCTGAAGGGGAAAGTTCTTCCAGGCAAATTCTGACCGCAGGCACTCCATCCGAATACGAACTTCCCAGCACAAAATCTTGCCCTAAAAGACCATCGCCCAGCCGCTTTTGCAGGGATACGGGCAATTCATACAGTGGAGAAGCCTCTTCTGAAATGGTTATCTTTTGGCCTGTCAGCAATTCAATCCACTGTGCTGTCAGCGCCCATTCCCCCACAATTTCCTGAAGGTGCGGAATCATCTGGATCAAAATTTCTTTTTGTTTGCGATCCAGGGCTTCCGCTTTATACAAGGGAAGAAGCTGGCCCCACCAGTGTTCCAGCCCATTTTCCATGTCAAATTCGCGTTGCTCATTCTCTATCCGCAGCCAAAAAAAGAGCTGCTCGAAAGGCAGTAAAAACTGCCTGGCCTTGGCTTCTTGTTCTGATAGGGCTTTCGTTTTCCGCACATCATCGCCAAATTGTTCCTCCGGGCGCAAGAAAATGCTTTCTGGCAATATATCATACAGTCCTTCTCTGGTTGTGTCTATCCGTACAAGCGGTTTTTCCAAACGATGCGAAAAATCTTCGCTTATCCCTGCCACATCCTTGCGCCCGCGCCGCTGGTGAAAATAGCTTGGAGCGTGCAAAATTTGCTCGGTCGAGAGATCGAGCTGTTGCGCAATCAAATTGGCCAACACCTCGGCTCTTATGTCAAAAGGCGCTTTTGATATATTTGGTAGCGATTCTAGCATACTCGTACGCGATAGGGTATGGTCCCAACACTGTTTTCCTGCAAATTCCATGCTGTCTCCTGCCCTAATTGCTGCATATAGGGGTCATCGGGTTGCGCGACTTTCACAGCAACTTCCAGGGCGCGTTTTATCCCGCCTTTCAGCGTCATGTCCGTCTCAAAAAAAGATTTGATGCTCACCTCTTGTAGGTGTTCACCGAATATCCTGCCACAAAGGCTTTTTATGTCATTGGCCGTAACAACGCGTCCGCGCCGAACCAATGCGTCCTGCAAAGCCTGCGTCTGCTCTGTTGGCGACAGGCGATTTTTCCCTCCTTTGGTGTCTGTAACCAATTGAGTTGCGGTTGGGTCGAGACCAGCGATGGGCGGGTCACTTGTTAAGCTCGTGCCAGGCAACAGATTGTTGGCAGCTTCGCCATCGGATATCCAATAGCAGACTTCTGTGTCCAATTGACGTTGTGCACCTGGCTTTACGAAAACATAGAGCGCGGTTGATGTGCTTTTTTCCGCCGCTTCGTGGCTTTCTTTGGAAAGCCGTTGACCAATGGCCTCATGCAATTCCTCTAGGCTGAGCTTGATGCCCAGTTCTTCGACGATCTCCCGGTCGCGTTGTTCCTGCCTGAATACCGACAACATGTACGACATACGCTCCCAGGCATTGTAAGCATCGGCCCGACCGCCGCCGCCATAGCGTATGCTGTACGCCGGTTGGTCGGTATCTAGCCTCAACAATTGCGAAAAGTTCATCGGCTGTATATCGGTGCCGTTTCCCCGGTTTTTAATGGATTGAATACCGCAAAACAGGCCTTTTTCTGGTTGAATGGAAAAAACTTCCAAACCTAATGACCGAGAAAAGTAGGTGTCTTCATCCGATTTTCGAACCAGGCGCCGATTGAAAACCGGAAAATGATTCAATGCGACTACCAGATTGCGTTCCAGATCAGCCAGGTGGATAGCATAAGGCAGGTCAATGCGCAACCAGATAAAATTGCCTTTAAGGGCTGCCCACTTTTCGGTCGTATTCCCTTCTTCCCCGGACAGCTCAACCTGATTTTTCAACCAGGCTTGCAGCACGTCTGCTACGGGTGTCTCTGCTGGAGTCGCGTCTGGGTTGTCGGCCAAAACATGAAAGTTGAGCCGGTATTGAGCGTTGATGCGGCGAAGCAGTTCTTTTTCAGCACTAAATTGATCAGACCATGTGATGGCATCCGTCGCAAGCCCGACCCGGTGATTTAACGTTTGCTCGCTCCAAACCCAACGGCTATTCGACAATGCGAGGAGAAAAGCCTGTTTTTCTGCCGCAGTGCCTTTCCAATCGAAATAGAAGGAGACGTTTTCCAGATTGTTGACCTTTTGTTTCGTCTCTATACCTAGCAACAATTTGGTGACCCTTTCCCCCTTGCTTTCTATCGCAAATGTAACGGGAGCAGCCGTATCAATAACACAAGTATCAGTACCAATAAAGCGGATTTTACCGTTGACAAGCACGGTATCAAAAACGGGTGTAAACGAAAAGTCGTCCTTGCCTACATGGGCGGTAAACGCTTGTGTAGCAGTAATTTGGCAAATAGAAGCGGTGGGTTGGGCTTTCGCAATACCAAAAGCCAATTGTGGGTATTGATAGGCTTCGGGCAACAGATAGCG
>JANMME010000463.1:0-3427 GCA_031373015.1 Saprospiraceae bacterium | reverse complement strand
ACCCCTAAACACTAAACCCTAAACTGCTTCACTATGAGCGACTTAGACGACTTTTTTGCCAAACGGCTCGACGAAGAAGCCTCTTTTCCCAACCGGGGAAAGAACTGGAAACAGATGTCCCAACGGCTCGACGCTTTTGATTCGGGCGCGGTGCAGGGCAATCCCCAAGGGCTGCGCGGCTGGCAATTGGCGACGCTGGTGGCTGTAGCGGCTGCGGGCTTTTTGTTGTGGAAAACGATGACGTTACAGCACGATAACAAGGTGCTTCGTCAGGAGCTTGCTGCAATACAGGCTGAACAGATTGTCTTAAAAGATCAACTGGCAGCAGTTGAAAAACGCGCGGCTGTGGTATCCGCTCAAGAAGCAATCAATGAGCACGATCAAAATATTCAAAGTACTGCAACACAGGCAGGTACAGACTCAAAAGCTGCGAACCCTACCATCAACACCGAAAAATCGCTCAATAAAAAAACGCCGGACAAGCCCGCTTCATTAGCAGGTGTTCAGGCTGAGAAATTGCCGGAGTACCCATCTAAAGATTTTACCGAAAAGCAATCATACCCTACTGTTATTGAAGAAAAGTCGAAGTTGCCAGAAGCCGCAGATTTGACCGAAAATAAAACATCTGCACCAGACACTGCTGCTGCACAATCGTCCAAGATTGCTCAGATAACGCCCGCTTTGGACTCCTTAAAAAATGCTCCGCCCAAAGCAGATTCGCTTTTGGTTGTGGAAGAAAAACCCCAAGACAGTATTACTACAGTTTCATCTGTGGTCCAAGAGATTAAACCTGTGCATACTGCAAAAAAACGTTTCCGTATCGGTACACAAGCCACCATCGGTTTTGTACAGCCTAAGCAAAAAGGCGTATCGGCACTTAGGGGTCAAGGGATCACGGTAGAAACCAAGATTTTTCGCTCGCTCTGGCTCACGGCTTCTGTAGATTGGCTACACCACGAAATATGCACAGAGGAGTTTGTGCCCAAATTTTACCCGCATCACGACTCCCTTCCCAAACCGCATGACAACGGCAGCGGCGGCGGTGGTGGTGGCGGTGGTGGTGGATGGCAACATCCCGCCAAATTGGTGCTGGTGGAAAGCGCCCCGCGTCAGCAGCATTTTGGGCTGGGGCTTCGCTATGAACTTCCTGTTCATTTTTGGGTACGCCCCTCTTTGCGCGTTGCGCATGATTGGGTACACGTGTCGCCTACTTTGATTACTTACAAATTTGAGGAAGACGACCCGGGCGGCCCTAGTCCAGGCCCTGACCCTCATGACCATGATGCGGAATATACCGCAGAAAAGTTTGACACTCAATGGCTTAACGACCAATGGCGATTTGGCCTTGGGCTTGAAAAAGACATCCCGAATTGGACATTCGGCCTCTGGGCTGATTATTCCAAAGACTTTTCTGCGGCCACACCGTCGTTTGATGCGCTGTATTTGAGGGCGGGAGCGCAGTACCGATTTTAACATGAGTCATGCAAATCAGGGGTTGGGTTTAAAAGCCCCAGCGGGGCGTAAATGTTTGTAGCTCTAGGGAAACAAATCCCATTCCTAGCCCCAGAGGGGCGGCAATATTTGTTCCGATTGGCATAGAATACATATTACCGCCCCGCTGGGGCTAGCCATTTCACCCCCCACAGAGCTACAAATATTGTCGCCCCGCTGGGGCTTTCTACTCCTGATTCGCATGAGTCATGCTTACTCAAACAGTGGGCTACTTCTTCAACTCCTTCAACGTCACCTTCGGTGCCAACACCTTGTTGGTTTTTTCCACCGTCAGCTCATTCGCTAATGTGAACTGCGCCGTTTGCCGGATATCGCGGCTCGAAGCCCCCACCTTTAGCGTGTAATTGCCTGCTTCGGCCACCCAAGCCGAAGCGGTCGGGTCGAAGGAAGCCAAATCCCGTGCTTCAAGCACGAAAGTCAGGGATTGTTTTTCGCCCGGTTTCAGCAGCTTGGTTTTTGCAAATGCGCGGAGTTCTTGCGCAGGCTTGTCCAGTTTTTTGGATGGGGCACTGAGGTAAACTTGCACCACTTCTTTGCCGGCCACCTTGCCTGTATTGACTACTTCCACGGTTGCCGTCAGTTTTTTAGAAAACTTCTTTGCGTTGATTTTCAAGTTTTTGTATTCAAAACTCGTGTAAGAGAGGCCATAACCAAACGCGTAGGCAGGCTTTACCTTGAACGAATCGAAGTATCGGTATCCGACATAAATGCCGTCTTCGTAGCTGATTTCGGTGGGCATTTCTGCTGGGAGGCCGGGGAAATTTTTGGAAGACGGGGCATCGGGGTAATCCACCGGAAAGGTCGTGGCGAGTTTTCCACTAGGGTTGGCCTTCCCAGTCAGCACGTCTGCGATGGCATTGCCGGTTTCTTGCCCGCCTTGCCAAGCCAGCAAAATGGCGTCTGCTTGATCGCGCCAACTAGCGGTTTCTATTACACCGCCCGTATTTATGATGACAATTACTTTTTTGCCCAGTGCATGAAATGCCTCTGAAACGTTTTTAAGCAATTCTTTTTCCGCAGCAGCGAGGTAAAAATCGTCCTCTAATTTTCGGTCCTGAAATTCGCCCGCATTGCGCCCAATGGTCACGATGGCAAAATCTGCGCTCGCCGCTTGTTCTGCTATAACACCTTTGTTCAAAGGCATTTCCGCGATGGGGGCCAGGAGTTCAAAGAACGTCTTTTTAGGCGGTCTGGCGGCCTTGGCTTGTGCAATGTATTGCCTATAAGCGTTTTGTAAGCCATCATCTAAAGTATAGCCCGCGTTTTTCAAGCCTGTTTCGAGGGAAACAGAGTAGGCTTCGTTCACGTCGCCACTGCCTGTGCCGCCTGTGATAATGTCGTAGGAAGTATTGCCAAAGGCCGCTACTTTCTCTTCGTTGCTGCCGACGGGGAGCGTGTTTTTTTCGTTTTTCAGCAAAACCATGCCTTCTGTAGCAGCGGCCCGGGCGACTTGGGCATGCGCTGTAAGGTCGGGTTTGTTGGAGGCTTTGTACCCTTTGAATGTCGGGGTTTGGAGCATGATGGTCAGGACGCGCTCCACATTGCGGTCAAGGTCGGTCTGGCTAAGTTCGCCTTTTTGAAGGGCCGCAAGTACAGCGTCGATTTGTTTAGGTGTTCCTGGCATGACGAGGTCGTTGCCAGCCTTTAATTGAGCGGGGGCGTTTTGTCCGGCGAACCAATCGCTCATCACAAAGCCTTTGTAGCCCCATTCGTCGCGCAAAATAGTGCTCAGCAGTTCGTTGCTTTCGGAGGTGTACACCCCATTTATCTTGTTGTACGAAGACATGACCGTCCAGGGTTGGCTTTCCCGCACCGCTGTTTGGAAGCCGCGCAGGTAAATTTCGCGCAAGGCTCGTTCGCTCACTACTGTATTGATTTTCATACGGTTGCTCTCTGAATTGTTGGCGGCAAAGTG
>JANMME010000436.1:0-1916 GCA_031373015.1 Saprospiraceae bacterium | reverse complement strand
AAAGTGATGGGGCGATGAAGTGATTTGTGCCCAATGAGGTTAATGAAACTGTTTGAACAAGGTAAAGTGCAGCGGGTTGCAGAAAGGAGACGGAAGCGCTGAATTTTTAGATAGGCTTTCCTTGGGAGACTATAAAAACCTATGTCACACATGAAAAATGGAGGCTACATTTGTCTCTAAAGCAGCCCAGTAGCGAAATGAGCCAAAAACAAATTCACAATCAAACAAAACAATTCCCATGGAAGTAATTCAAGCGCCCACCCCAAAATCATTCCTGACAAGAATAGGCATTTACTCAAAAGAAATGTTCCCGGTTCTAATCTACCTGCCTTATGTTATTGCCTTGTATGTGTGCCTGAATTTTTCGGGTCAGGCGGTTTCGGGCAAGGTGATTACGATAGATATCTATGGGATCGTTGGGATGATCACTGCCTTTTTTATGATGTTGCAAATGCGCACCTTTGATGACCTGAAGGATATAGACATTGACAAAGACCTTTTTCCCTGGCGCGCAACGCCCCGCAAAGCGGTTTTGAAGTCGGACATACAGATATTATCCGTCTTTAGTTTTGTGGTGCTGGTGGCAACCAATCTGCTTTTCGGACAAAAAACCATCCTCATTTTTGCCCTTATGATGGTCTATGCGCTCCTCACCTTTAAATGGTTTTTTGCTGAAACATTCCATCGGAAAAACCTGCTCTTTACCATGCTTACCCACCAACCGCTTCCCTGGGCAATCAATTATTTTTTGATTCATACAGCATTGGCATCTGGAGAGAGTTATAGCCCATTTACCCTAAACCATTGGATACTATTGGCCATTTTTTCATTGCCCGTTACGGCATGGGAAGTTTCGCGCAAGATCAGGGCCGTAGGCCACGAAACGGAATACGAAACCTTTTCAATGATCTTTGGAACACGCCCTGCAACGTTTATACCCTTTGTATGCTTACTGTTGACGGGAGCACTGTCTATTAAGATAGCCTTTGATCTAAACCTGGGGCAAAGCTTTTTCGCCGTCACGGCAGCCTTGATGATCTATGTCATCTATTATTACAGCCGCTTTTTAAAAACCCCGACCGTAGAGAACAATAATTTGAATAAGACGGCTATGGTTTTTACAACGCTATTGTTTTTAAATTTTTTAGTGCATGTATTGCTTAATTATGAGGTCGTAAACAGGCTTTAAAGTGCCTAGACTTTCCAAGTTTTAAAAACTTGGAAAGTCTATCTCAGCGAAAAATGTCCAGTAGTGAGGCTTAAATAAAGGCGTTGCGTTTTATGAAAATTTGTCATGATAAAATCTATAGTATTACCCAATGATTTTGAAAATGGCGCCGATTACAGCCTCGGGGGAAAAGCAGTCCACCTATTGAAGATGAAAAAAGCAGGCTTGAATGTGCCTGCTTTTTTCGTGATCCCGGGAGAGACCATTGCGTTGATCATTGAGCCGGTAAAAAAACCCATAGAAGCGTTGTTGTCCAAGGCGGATACAATGGAAGACCCGGCCTTATTCTCCTTTTCGCAAAAAATAAGAGCAGAAATCCTTTCCATTAAAGCCCCTGATAATTTGGTGGAGGAGATCCTACAAAATTGTACAAATCTGTTCGGAGCAAATTACTTTGTTGCTGTCAGGTCCTCGGCTGCTTCTGAGGATGGCGCCAACGCCTCTTTTGCAGGTCAGCACGAAAGTTATTTGTTCGTTGGTGCAGACACCTTGATATCCCGGATTCTGGAATGTATCGCTTCAGCCTGGTCTTTTGGCGCTTTGTGTTATCGCCGTGCAAAAGGCATATCGGTTATGGATATTGAATATGCCATCGTGGTGCAACAAATGATTAACGCTGAAAAATCAGGCATAAGTTTTTCAATGAATATACATGGAAACCTGGCAGATATGGTGGTAGTTGCAGGTT
>JANMME010000294.1:0-3260 GCA_031373015.1 Saprospiraceae bacterium | reverse complement strand
CTGGGCATTGACAAAAAGTTCAGCGAAGACGCCGAAAAAATCAATTATACCGAGCTCGGCGAACAAACCCCCGCTGTGCTGCTCTACCGGGGCGACGATTACCAAAACGGCATCAACCTGTTCCCCTTTGTCATTGACTACAATGCCCTCACTTTCGAGCAAGGGGCAAAAGTTTGCTTCTTCAGCGCCACCGACTTGAGCGACGGCGCACTAGAGTACCGTTTCGTGGGCGACAACAGCACCCTCCGCATCGAAAAAACGGGCATCCTCAAACCGGACACCAACTTAAACGAATTGCTCATGCAGCCTGAAAACCTCAAAATCCTCAACTTAGACTGTGTGGTTGACAGCTTCCGGGATGCGCGGAAGGAGATGGTGGGGGGTGCGCTTAATTTTGATGAACTGTAAACCATGAAACGTTACCCGTTCAAATTCCTCGATGCCTATACCCGCGACGACCGCGACATCTTCTTCGGGCGGGAAGAAGAGCTGGAAGCACTCTACCTGATGGTCTTCCAGACCGACCTCCTGCTCGTGCAAGGGGCTTCGGGAACTGGCAAAACCAGCCTGATTCTCTGCGGCCTGGCCAGCCGTTTCCAGCCCTACGAATGGCTGGCCCTTTTCGTGCGCCGGGGCAAAAACCTCAACGAATCCCTGAAAAAGGCCCTGGAAGACGCATGCGGCGCAAGCCCTGAGCGACCCTCCGAAGGACTCGACTGGCTCGACGAACCCGCCGCCGCCCCTCAAGTGCCTCTGTCGCCCATTGCCCAACAATTGAAGGCCGTGTATCAGCGGCACTTTAAGCCCGTTTACCTCATTTTCGACCAGTTTGAAGAACTCTACATCCTCGGCGACCGTGATGAGCAGCAGGCTTTTATCGAGACCGTGCGGGAAATCCTGCGCATCGAACAGCCTGTCAAGATCATCTTCTCCATCCGGGAGGAGTACCTCGGCTACCTGTACGAGTTCGAGCGCAAAGTGCCCGAGTTGCTGCGCAAAAAACTGCGCGTGGAGCCGATGAACCTCGAAAAAGTGACCAGCATCCTCAAAAACGTGCACCAGCTGCCCGAAGGCAACGTGCGCCTCCAGGCCGGCGAAGAAGACGCCATCGCCGAGGGCATTTTTGAAAAACTGAAAGGCCTGGAAAATACCCGCACCATCGAGTTGCCCTACTTGCAGGTGTTTTTGGACAAACTCTACCTGCAAATCACCGGCGACCAAACCCGGCAGGCTGATGCCGTCTTTTCCTTGGCCGAACTGCAAAAAACCGGCGATATCGGTGACGTGCTGCGCAATTTCCTCGACGACCAGGTGCTGCAAACCGCCGCACAGCTCGGCGTGCAGCCCGAAACCATCTGGAAAACCCTCTCCCCATTCGTCACCCTCGACGGCACCAAGGAGCCCCTCTCAACCGACAACCTGCACGAGCGGCTGCCCGATGCCGCCCCGGCTTTCATAGACCAATGCCTCCAGGCCTTTGTGAACAGCCGCATCCTCCGATTCGACGAAAAAGACCAGCGCTACGAAATCGCCCACGACTCCTTAGCCCTGCGCATACACGCCAAACGCGACGACGACGAGATCGCCCTGCTCGAAGTACAGCGACTGATACACAGCCAGGCCGCCATGAAACTGGAAAAACGGGACTTTTTTACCGAAAAACAACTGGCCTTCATCGAACCCTTCCTCGACAAGTTCAAGCCCAGCCCGGAGGCGCTGGATTGGATTGCGCAAAGCCGGGCGCATCAACAGGCGCAAAAGGCCGAAGCCGAACGGCGGCAGCGGGAGGAATTGGACAAAGCCCAGCAGCAGGCCGAGCAGGAAAAGCAACTGCGCGGGCAGGCGGAACTGAACGAACAGCGGGCACGGCAGCGCACCCGTTTAGCCGCCCTTATCTCGCTCGTCGCCTTGGTATTGGCCTTGTTTGCCGGATGGAGCTATTGGAGTGCCAACCGCAACGCAGAACGCGCCAACCAGAGTGCCAAGCTCGCTGCTGAGAAAACCGTCGAGGCAAAAACTGCCCTCCAAAAGGTGGAAGAAGAAAAAACCGCTACCGAGGCGCAACGCCAAAAAGCGGAGGAAAACTTCAAATTGGCGCAGCAAAAAAAAGCAGAAGCCGAGAAAAACTTCAAAAAAGCAAAAGCAGAAGAAGACAGGGCAAGAGCGGCGTTATTGCAAGTTAAAAAAGAACAGTCTGCCACAGAAGAGCAGCGCCAGAAGGCAGAAGAAAGTTTCCGGCTGGCTCAGGAAGCGACAAAAGCAGCCACTCTGGAAAAGGACAAAGCCACCAAAGCCCTGGAAAACCTCGAAAAGTCCAATGGCGAAGTAGCACGGTTGATCCTTAAAAACGCCGACCGCGAAATACTGAACCTTGATTACGAGGCAGCCCTCGGCACCATCCACTCCGCCGCAAAACTCCAGGCGGCTAAACAAGACGTCGCTAAAGCCTACCTCGAAATCGCCTTCTGGCATGGCGAGGCCGGCAACACAACGCGGGCAGTGGGCATACTCGACACCGCCGCAGCCCTCGTAGGCAACAATGTGGTAACTCGCCTGCTCCAAAACCTGCCTGCCGACACCCTGGCCGCCCGCGCCCGGCTGCGCGAGGCCATGCAAACCCTCGACGCCGCCCATTTCAAGTATTTGTTCGAAAGCAAATACTACCCCGAAATGCTGAAGGTGCCGGGCGGGACTTTTTACATGGGCTGCGACTCCACCGTGGACAAAAATTGTCAGGAGGATGAAACGCTGCACTCGCAGGAAGTGAGTAGTTTTACCATCGCTAAACATGAAATTACCTGGTGGCAATATTTTTTATTTTGCAAAGCCACCGCCCAGGAGTATCAAAGTCCTGGATGGGGCGCAGAAGGCAACAATCCGGCGGTGTATGTAAGCTGGTTGGATGCGGTGGAATATTGTAATTGGGTGAGTCGGCAACTCGGAAAAGAAGAGGCTATTTCAAAAGATGGTAGCAGCAATTATACCGCAAACCTCCGCTCAGGTTACCGTTTGCCCACCGAAGCCGAATGGGAATTTGCCGCCAAAGAAGGCCGCCCACGCGCATTTTTCACCTATAGTGGAAGCAACGATTTAGATTCTACTGCTTGGTTTTGGGATAATTGCCTGATCAACGGCGTAAAGCGCACCCACCCCGTCGGCCAGAAAAAAGCCAACGCACTCGGCCTGTATGATATGAGCGGTAATGTGTGGGAGTGGTGCTGGGACTGGAAAAAAGCCTATTTGGAAAAACCGGAAAAAGA
>JANMME010000401.1:0-2590 GCA_031373015.1 Saprospiraceae bacterium | reverse complement strand
CAGAAAAATCAAATTGTCCTCCGCTTCTCCAATGCGCTCCATACTCCGTGCCGCCGTTTGCAAAAAGCTTGGATTCAGGTCTTCCATGCGCGGCACAATATGATGTCGCACAAAATTGCGGGCATATTCGTCCGAGTCATTGCTGCTGTCTTCTCGCCAAGTGATTTCGTGTACACGGGAATATTCCAAGATTTCTTTCCTGTTGGCAAAAAGCAGTGGGCGAATTAAATTACCAGACTTTGGTGCAATCCCAGTAAGGCCCGCATGCCCTGTTCCACGCGCAAAATTGAGCAGGGCCGTCTCTACCGAATCGTTCAGGTGATGGGCCGTTGCGATGTTGGCGAAACCGTTTTCCTGAGCGATCTGCGCAAACCAATCGTATCGAAGCTCTCTAGCCGCCATTTGGGTTGAAAGCCCCTTTTTCTTTGCGTAAGCCTTTGTTTCAAAACGCTTTACAAAAAACCGCACCTCGAAACTCAAGGCGATTTTTTCTACAAAAGTCTCGTCGTCGTCGGATTCTGGGCCACGCATTTGAAAATTGCAGTGGGCCACGGCAAAGGGGAAGCCTGCCTTGTAAAAAAGGTGTGCCATTACGACAGAGTCCAGTCCACCACTTACTGCCAAAAGCGTAGGAGCATTGTCGCTCAAGGGCAACTGATGTGTTTTAATAAACTTAAAAAAGCCTTCGAGCAAATTCATTTATAAAAGTCAAAATATCTTGCGGCCATGAAAAACACGATTACCCTCTTTTTAGTGCTGCTCCCTGCTTTAATCTCCGCCCAAATTTCCGGCAAAATAACCGGCGAAGGAGCTGAGCCACTGCCTTATGCTACCGTTTATGTTCGCAACACAAGCAATGGAACGGTTTCCAATGTCGAAGGCGACTATCGTATTTCGACTGGAAAAGGGCCGCAAGAAATTGTGTTCCAATACATTGGCTACAAACAGCGCATCGAAAAAGTCACCGTTGGCGACAAACCTGTTCGCCTGGATGTACATCTCGAATCTTCTAATTTGGAACTGGACGAGATGGTGGTATCATCCATTGACCCGGCGGTGCGCATCATGCGGGAGGTAATCGCCAAGCGAAGGTACTACAAAAAGAAAGTGGCGAACTACGCCGTTGACGTGTACATCAAGGGATTTTACAAACTCGTGGACGCTCCCAAAAAACTGATGGGCCAGGATATAGGCAATATGGGCGGCATCCTCGACTCGGCGGGCGCCGGGGTGATCTACCTTTCTGAATCGGTCTCCAAAGTGTGGTCACAGGACCCGCCTGGCCGAAAAAAAGAGGTGATGGTGTCCAGCAGAGTCAGTGGCAGCGAAAATGGGTTTAGCCTTAACCGCGCAACCTATACAGAATTCAACCTGTACGATGAGCACCTTGAAATAGAGCGCGAAATCCTCTCCCCTTTAGCCGACAATGCTTTTGACTATTACAATTTCAAGCACGCGGGCCGCTTTAAAAACGAGCTGGGATTTACCGTAGAGAAAATAAAAGTGATCCCAAAACGCCCAGCCGACCCAACTTTTTCAGGTTTTTTGTATGTGGTAGACGAACTGTGGCTTTTATCTGGCGCAGAACTTGCGCTCACGGGCCCTTCTATCAAACAGCCCGTGCTCGATACCATGCGCATTCAACAACAGTATGTGCCATTGGGCGCAAACGACACTTGGGGCTTACTGACCCAAGTGACTAGTTTCAAATTTGGCATTTTGGGATTTAAGGTAGGAGGCTTTTTTAACAGCATTTTCTCCAACTATAACCTGGAGCCCAAGTTTGAAGAGGGGCTTTTCAGCAAAGAAATTTTTAAAATTGAGGACAAGGCCAATGAGCAAACCCCTGAATACTGGAAAGAAATACGCCCCGTACCGCTAACCGAGGAGGAGGGGAAGGATTACGTAAAAAAAGACAGCCTCCAGAAAATCTGGAAATCCAAGGCTTACCTGGACAGTATGGACAGAAAAGGCAATAAGTTCAGGCTCAACAACCTGCTCCTTGGGTACACGTGGGAAAACTCCTACAAACGCAGGTCCGTCTCCTACCCTGCCGCCTTCCGCTGGGTGCAATTCAACACCGTACAAGGTTGGCTTCTAGACGTCAGACCGGAATGGAAAAAAGAGGTTGATGAACGCGGCACCAAATTGTGGAAGGCTGAAGGCGATCTAAATTACGGTTTTGCAGAAAAAAAAATCCGCGCAAACCTTCAGGTACAGCGCCGTTTTGAAAGCATTCGCTACCGAACGCTTACCCTCGAAGGCGGCTCTGCCACGGCGCAGTTCAATGAGCGAAATCCAATTGGCACACTGGTCAACACCGGGTATTCACTGTTTTCCAAGCAAAACTACCTCAAAATCTACGACAAAACGTATGTCCGAGCCGGATGGAGCCAAGTGTTGACCACTGGCCTAAGTATTCGGGCCAATGCTGAATGGGCGCAACGAGCACCGCTTGTCAACCACAGCGATTATACCTGGAAAAAGAAAACCGAGCGGGAATATACTTCCAACGAGCCTGTCCCCGCGACAACCGTCGGCGATCCAGCCGCCTTTCCCGCCTCTGATCTTTTTGTCCTAGAAGCCCAAT
>JANMME010000373.1:0-5111 GCA_031373015.1 Saprospiraceae bacterium | reverse complement strand
GAAAAGCAGTTCAAGCAGCAAGCCCCGAATTGTCGTATCTTACACTTGGCCATGCACGCTTGGATGGATGGAAACGATCCGATGTTTTCCAAGTTGATTTTTACGCAAAATCCCTTGGACACTTCTGAAGACAACGAGCTAAACGCGATTGAACTTTACGATATTCGTCTGTATGCAAAAATGGCCGTGTTAAGCGCCTGTGAGACGGGATTAGGGAAGGCCCGACAAGGTGAAGGAGTGATGAGCCTTGCACGGGCTTTTGCCTATGCAGGCATACCCGCCACCTTGATGTCGCTTTGGGAGGTGGAGGACGGCGTTACACACTTAATGATGGTAGATTTTTATAAGTACCTTAAAACAGGTCTCCGCAAAGACGAAGCACTGCAACGGGCAAAACTAAACTACCTGATAAATTGCGAGCCGGAGAAATCGAATCCTTATTATTGGGGAGGATTCATCCCTTCAGGCAATATGGAGGCTTTGTTTGGGCAATGACTGCAATGTCACCGGAGGTTATTCAATAGTTTTACAGCTTCTTCCCGTTGGGTTTTGGAAGCGTCGGCACCTGATGCCAACTCTTGCAACCATTTTTTCGCCTTTTGTAAATTACCTTTTTTCAAAGCGCATAGAGCCGCGTACCATTTGGCATAGCTGGCGTAGACGGACTGTTTGTTCGATGCGACTTCTTCGAACAAGACGGCGGCTTCATCTGTGCGGCCCAGTGCCAGCAGACTGTTGGCTTTTAAAAACAAAGCCACGGATTGGCTCTGCTGTTCTTTTGAGAGATGTTCAAATACAGATAAGGATTCAGCGTATTTTCCCTCTTTTGCGAGTTGCTTCAATGTGTCTACCGTCGTCTTGTTTGTGCCTATATTATGTGTATGTGTTGTATCTGCGCTCTTTACCGAACCGTTTTGATCGGGAGGGCTATATGGCTTGAAAGCATCGGCAAACAATTTTTTCGTATCGATCTGCCGGTTGGCTATGGGTTGATTGAAAGGCGGCGGATGGGTGCTTTGTCGTGCTGTGCCTGGAGGCGGCGCGGGGGTAAGTACCGTCGGCGTAGGTGGTAGACTTTGAGTCTTCGGCCACCAATAAACTCCGATGAATGCCGCGAGCACCAACACCGCTGCGAGTGCCCAGCGCCAGGTATGAGAGGGCGATTCAAGCGCGATCAAGGGCGTGTCTTGCAATTTCTTTTTCAGCATATCCCTGCCATAAAGGCGAATAGCTGCCATTCCTTTTGAATACAGGAGTACATCATCTTTAAAATCGGCATCATCGGTCATGCGATTTTCAAAAGCAAGCCGTTCCGCTTCACTTAATTCAGCGGCAAAGTACCTTTCGATGAGTGACAGGTCCTGTTCGTTCACTTTTCAGTTTTTTCTTTAATAATTTTTAGTAAGGCCTTAAAGCAATCATTCAACACAACACTGACAACGGCTTTTGAGGAGTAACCAAACTCTTCCATCAAATCGACAATGCTCCACTCCTTGTAGTGTCGAAGGTTAAGGATTTTCCGGCATCGGGGCGTTAGTTTATTCATCGATTCCAGAAGGATAAGTCGCTCTTCTTCCCAGATGTCGTCTTCGTTATCAAAGTTGAAAGTAACGAATTTTGGATCCAAAGCTAGCAAATTGTCCACATCGCCTTCCCAGCCAGATGAATACATTTTCCACTTGGGACGATTCATTTTTTCATGGATTTTACGCAGCATATACTTGCCAATCGCAAACAAAAAGGTCTCGATACTGCAACTCAGTTCAGTGTATTGACCTGACTTTACTTTTCGATCAAAAGCAACAATCACATCTGCCCAAATCTTCTTGGCATCATCTTCGGTGCAGTCAAACGCTTTTTTTGCCCAAGCCAAAAACTTTGCTCCATGCCGGCTGTACAACTTTTCGATGACACCGGGCTGCCCCGACCTGAGCGCATCGATGATTTTCCCTGCTTCTACATTGACCTCAGGTGGTTTCTCCACTTTTGTTTTATACCTTTTGTGGCAAAAATCTTAATCCTTGCGCGATTTTCAGTTTAAAATCTTTCATGGCTTTATTCGAGTTTGAAGTGGCCGCTCAAAAATAAATGTTACTCCCCAAAAACAAAAAAGGGCAGAAAAAGCCCGAGCCCCTCGCCCAAACCCTCTCTGCCCTTTTTACCCGTTTACCCGCCATAGCCGCAGGCGAAGGCGGGCCGTCAATTTTCTTTACCCGCCATAGCCTTCCCGCCTGCCGAGACTTCCTGCCCGCCAAGGCTTGGCAGGCGGGGGCGGGCATGGGCGAAGGCCGGTCACATATTCAAACTCATCTTCAATTTCTTCTCCACTTCCTCCACCGTATCCTTAAACACAATATCTGTGTCCATCATATCCTGCACCGCTTTGCAGGAATAAATGACGGTACTGTGATCGCGCCCGCCAAATTGCTCGCCGATGGATTTCAATGACTTGTTGGTCATTTTCTTGGCGAGGTACATGGAGAGTTGGCGAGCGATTACGATGTTGCGCTTGCGGGTTTCGTGGTGGAGCTTTTCTACGGGGACGCTGAAATGCTCGGCCACAAGTTGCTGTATGAATTCGACGGTGATTTCTTTGTTGATGGTGGTCACAAAATTGCGGATCACTTCTTTGGCCAAGTCCATGTCCACATCGCGGCGGATGAGCGTGCTTTGGGCGAGCAGGGATACCATCACGCCTTCCAGTTCGCGGATGTTGTTCTTGATGTTATAGCAAATGAACTCCAGCACGTCGCTGGGGATGTCCACGCCTTCTTCCTCCATTTTTGTTTCCAGGATCGCCATGCGCGTTTCGAGGTCGGGCGCTTGCAGATCGGCACTGAGTCCCCATTTGAAACGCGAGATCAGCCGCTCTTCCATGCCTTCCAAATCCTTCGGCGGACGGTCGGAAGTGAGGATGATCTGCTTGCCGTTTTGGTGCAACTGGTTGAAAATGTGGAAGAATATCTCTTGCGTCTTTTGTTTGCCGGAAAGAAACTGGATATCGTCAATGATCAGCACGTCAATCATCTGGTAGAAATTGACGAAGTCGTTGACCGAGTTGTTCTTGATCGCCTGGATGATCTGGTTGGTGAATTTTTCTGCCGAAACGTACAGGACGGCTTTCGACTCGATTTTGCTCACCACATCGTTGCCAATGGCTTGCGCCAGGTGGGTTTTGCCCAGACCAACGGCCCCAAAGATGAAAAGCGGGTTGAAGGCGGTGCCACCCGGCTTTTTGGCAATGGCAAGGCCGGCGTTGCGGGCCAAGCGGTTGCAGTCACCTTCGATAAAATTCTCGAACGTGTAGTTTGGGTTGAGCTGCGGGTCAACTTTGATACGCTTGATGCCAGGGATGATAAAGGGGTTCTTGATCATCTCCGCATCGAAAGAGCCTGGCACCGGCTCGCTGTCTTTGTCGGCAGAGGGCCGGGTGTCCAATTTGCCGCTGTTGCTGCTGTGGCCATTGGCTTGTGACCCGCTGTCGGGGATGTGATAGACCAAGCGCCCGCGCTCGCCGAGTTCTTGGCGAATGCTCTTTTTCAACAGCTGCACATAGTGTTCTTCGAGCCACTCGAAGAAGAATTTGTTGGGCACTTGGATGGTAAGCACCTCGGTGTCGAGTTGCACGGGCTTTATAGGCTCGAACCACGTTTTGAAACTTTGTGGGCTTACGCTTTTTTTGATGGTACGCAGACAATCGTCCCATACCATCCGGCTGTCTCTTGTCATACCAGATGGGCACATTAGGGTGTTAGGAGTGACCCGTTAAGAAATTCGTCTTGATGAAGGTGTTCAGTCGAGCAGGGCGACAAAGATTGGACAAACTGGCGACCTACACAAATAGATTTCAACTTTTTTCCAGAATTTTTTTTTGCCTTTTCAAAACAACTTGAAAACGAGCACATTGCGAAAAAAGCAATGGCAACAAGTCCAACAGTCTCTGTAAAGCAATATCTCAAATTTGTTAATTCTTCAAAATTAATATCACAACATTGATTATTCTCCAAACAATTAACGTCCGAAGGCGACTTACATAATTTTTTTCAAAACCATCGCGTTTGGCCAAAATTTATCTTTCAAACAAATTTTTAGGATTGTCCAACGTTGAAAAAGGGCTGAAATTCAGCCCAAAAGAAAAAATCCACCGCTGGTATAAAACAAAATATTTTAAAAACAATCGCCAACCAAAAATGGATTGTCAGCCGAATAAATCCCTTTATAGCCTCTTCAAAGAAAGCCTCGTGTAAGTATTGTTATTTGTTCTCAAAAAAGCCAATTCGGTCATTTTCAATAGTTTGTTCAAAACAACTGCCCGGCCTCTGTGCGCACCGCATGAATGGCCGTTTGCAAAGGCGTGATGTTCTGCTCGTCCAAGGCCTGCAACAAGGCATTGGCCAGGGCCTCGGCAGGGGCATCTGGGTCGAGTTCGGGGGCTGTAATGGTTACAAAAGCAAGGGTGTTGTTCTTGGCCATGCGGATGATCTGCCAGAGGGTGTCGGACACGTACAATTGCTGAGATACGTTGTGCTCGAATTCCTGGTTGATGGCCATGAGCAGCACGCCGCGCAACTCCCGCACTTTCATGTTGGGCATCCGAACGCGGAGCATGGTGTTGGCCACGTCCGCCCGATCGCAAAGCAGCATGAGTCGCTCGTAGGCAGAAAGGCGAAGCGGGAGCGTGATTTTTTGCGCGTCATTGCGCAACAGGGCGCGATCCATGCGCTGACGCTCGTCCAAAAGGGCCTTCAACAGCAAATACGCCGTGGAGCCTACGATAACAGCAGGGATGGTGAGTTTGAGGATGTCTAGAAAGAACTCCATGTGTGGAATGTGGTCAATTTTTGGTTAGAATCGCCCGCCACTTTCGCCCCTGCCCGCCAAGTCTCGGCAGGCGGGAAGGCTACGGTCGGTAAAAAGGGCGGCAAAGATAATCGGCTCACTGAATGTTTTGTATTCAATTTTTGAGGTTTTTGAATTGACAATTCGTACATACTTTTGAACATTTTTATTTCTCACAGATGTTACGCAGATGACCTGCGCAGATTTTACGTAGAATTTATCTGTGTGAAATCTGTGAAGGTCATCTGTGTGAAATATGCCTAGTAGTATGC
>JANMME010000364.1:0-9291 GCA_031373015.1 Saprospiraceae bacterium | reverse complement strand
ATTTGCACGGATTGTAAAAACAACCCTAATCCGTGCAAATCCGTGTCCCATCCGTGTCATCCGTGGCCCATCCCCTCTTAATCGTGTTCCATCCCCCATCAATCCATCTTCACCAATTTCCGCACCGCCCACTGCCCATTGCCCAATAGGATGCCCACGAGGTAGAAGCCGTTGTGGAGGCCCTTCAAGTCAAGATCGTAACTAAAGGTGTTGACCTGCAAGGTCTGGAGTGTTTGGCCGCTCACATTTTGCAACAGGATGGTTTTGATGCCATCGGCGGCTTGGATGGTCGCCATTTCCCGTGCGGGGTTGGGAGAAACAAAAACGGAGGCATTCTTATTCAATTCAATCGTGCCGGAAGTAGGCGCGTTCAGCTGGAGATTGTCAAAAAGCACGAAATCGTCATCATTCAAAAAAAGCAGGTTCGGGTCCAATTGGCCCAGTTCTGTGTAAAATTTAAAGTCCAATTCCCCTTTAAAAAAGGGCGGCAGCGCGATGTTGTGGTGCTTGACCTGGCCCTCAAGCTGCCCAAAAATGATCTGATTCCCGCTTTCATTGCCCGTCCATTTTGCTTGCAACATACTGCTGTACTGGAAGTTAGAAGTATCGGTGAATATGTTGCGGAACTGCACCAGATCGAATTCAAGGCTGGGGGCTGGCGAGAATGAAAAATCTACACAGGTATGGATGGAAGCATTGATACCATCGGCGAATTCTGAATTGAAAACACTGAAAATATCCGCACAGCGCTGAAAATCCTCCGGGTTTTGTAATTGACCTGTGGAAGCGTAATAATCGTTGTTTTGATAGAACAATATGGGCGAAAATGAATTATTCGCCAACTCCAAATAGCCGTCTTGGCCAGCGTTTAATTCAAAATCGTTCAAATAGTTGCTCGTGATAGGCAAATAAGACGGTGCCGAACCATTGTCAAACAGATTATTGACCGGATCAGGGTCGTTTGGATAGACAAGGTTAAAGATCGTGGGCATATTTTGGGTGGGTATTTCATAATCAACCACGGTGGTGCTGCCTGCCGGTAAATCTTCTGTCAAGGTGAAGGGAGGAGATGTCCAAACTGTGTTCCCAATGTCATCGGCCCCTGTAAAATTCAGGACGGCGCCGGTAGGGACTGCCTCGCAACTGTTGTTAGAAACATACATGGTGGTCAACTGCGTCGTTGCAAAGCATTCAGGATTGGTAACATCTACAAATAAGCTGAGGTCATCAGATTTATACGCTGAGATATTGTATAAGGAATAGGTGGAGTTGTTGTCGGGATTGTCATCTGTCACGATCATGAAGGCATCCACAAATAGATACCCGGGATCTGTTGCCTTCAGCCAGTTGTTCACCTGAATTTCAAATACTTCTCCAGGGCCTATCGGGCTGGTCAAGTTGACCGTGTAGCTGGAAAGTGGAAAGCTGTTAAGGGTTACTGTAGCATTCAGTGAAGGGTTGTATGCTATCGCGCTTGAGTTTATGACTTTGAAGTTGACGGGCAGAAACTGGTTGAGACCACAAGAAGTGGTGGCAACAAACCCGCCCCCTACAATACTGAGGTCAAAAGCACCACTTGGGGCACTGGGCAAACCGACTGCTTTCCAGGCTTCTTTAACGGCCATAACTTCTACAGAGCCTGCACCGTACAAGGTTTCGGCCACTTCAACGGAATATAGGTAAAACGCGTTGTAGTCTGAGCTTTCAGTAAAATAGTCCTTGTTCACTTGAAATACGATCTGGCCTACTTTGTCCATACCCAAGGCAGGCACATTGAACGCGGTGCCCACTTCGTTGATTCCCTGCTTGCCGTCAACCACCATGGTAAACCACAGGTTGCCGATCGAGCTGTTGGTGTGCACATCGTTGGCGTCTTGCCAAAACATACCTTTATAATAGGCAGGCATCTGGACACTGTTAGGGTCGTCCAACACACGAAAAGGCTTGGCATCCGGACTGAGGGCAAAAGAATGTGCCAGGCTCCAACTGAAATTCGTCGGGTCGGTTTTGCGCTCCAACATTTTTCCAAACATATCGGCCAGGCTTTCATTGATGGCGCCGGGTTCCTGGCCATAAATCAACTTAGAGGTGTAATCAATCATGCCGTGTGTAAACTCATGCCCCACTACCTCCAAAGTAGTCAATGGACCGTAATTACAATCGCCGTCACCATAAGTGGTAGATTCCCCGTCCCAGAAAGCATTGACATAGTCTCCGCCGTGCACATTTACTAAAAGGGCTTTGCCATGCCCATCCTGTCCTTGCCAGTTATAGTCAGTAAGCATCATGTCATAATATTCCTGGGTGCAAAAATGGGCATCCAAGGCCACCTCGTCCTGTTCGGCATTGGTAAGGTCCCAATTGGAAGACGTATTGGTAAAATTGCTTCCATCGCCGTTGTAAACAAAGATACCCTGACCTCTGGTGGGGTCGCGGAGTATAAACTGTTGTGGAGCAACCGAGTCTGTTATAATGTTTTGGACACCATAATATCTTGTTTTGGCTTTACTGGGCACCCCTTCTTCCAGGAGCAGTGGGAGTTCGGAGATGATTTTGCCCGTGGCGGCGTCCACAAAAAAGCGGCGCTTGTCAAAGGGTTTGACGCTGTGCAGGTCTACTTGATAGGCCAGGCGCAATGATTCCGAGACCTTCGGAAAGGCAGGATCAATAAAGCACAAAACAGGTTCGATTGCCCGAGCGTCGTATTCCCTGGCTTTCATAGACTGTTTGGCAAAAGCTATAGCGGTTAAAGCGTTGATGCCCGGTTTGGCTGTGGCAAGGGCTTGAGGCGTGTAACGCCCGGATGCGCTCAGGACTTTGCCCTCTTTTTCATGCAAAATGTAACGGCTGCCAAAAATGGGCAAGCCTTCGTGAAATTGTTGGTATTTGAAGTGGCTGGTTCCGCTTCGGTCGGAAGATTCTTCTGTCAGCACCATTTTCGATTGCGCCGACAGCTTCATTTTGTCGGCCATGGCATCGAAATAGTTCAGATGGTTCAGGCTTGGGTCGGTGTTCTTGTAAAAAGTGTAGGTTTTGACAAGATGAGCATTTGAGAGCGCGCTTTTTTGTCCGAAAACTTGGAGCGGGAGACAAAAAAGGAGAAGCCCCAAGGAGAGGATAGATCGTAATTTCATAGAATTGAAGTGTTTAAATAGTTCCGCACGAACGTACAGGTATTTTTTGAGTTTTTATAAACGCATAGGCTTCTTTTCAAACATATGACATTTTTTTAAACACATAAGGCACATAAGGACACATAAGTGTCTACAGCAAAGATTTCAGTGCTATGGGCACTTATGTGTCCTTATGTATTTAAAAAATATATTATGTGTTTAAAAAAGTTTCCGTGTTTAAAAGGTTCTTCGGCTAACCTTTCAATACAATACACTCTACCCTTCTATTCGCCTGCCGTCCGAGTTCGGTCGTATTATCCGCCACAGGCCGCGTTTCCCCAAAGCCCCGCGAGCGAAGGTGGTCCGCCCGGATACCCTTCATTTCCAGATAGTCCTGTACCGATTTGGCGCGGCGTTCCGAGAGGTCGAGGTTGTACTCGTCCGTGCCCACATCGTCGGTATGGCCGCTGATGCCAAGCACTACCTCGGGGAATTTTTGAAGAAACGCCACCAAAGAATCCAAGGCTGGCCCTGCCTCGGGGCGTAAATCAGATTTGCCCGAATCGAACAGCACGCCTGCGCTGAAGGTGTATTTTTTGTCTTTCAACAGCGCTTTCTCAAGCGAAGCGGGTGGGGTAGGGGGATTCTCCAAGGCCACAAAGATATCGTCCACGCAGAGGTAGCTCACCCGTTTTATTTTATCTACAGGCTCGGGGAGTGCGGCATTTTTCTGTTCAACCTTTTTTTGGTTTTCGGACGACAAGTCGTTGACAGTCAATTTGTCAGAAAAAAAATTGCCTATGGTAAAATGCTGAAATGGTTGGTCGGGGATGAAACTGGTGGAGCGTTTTACCCACTGTCCGTTGGTTCGGATGATTTCTGCAAATCCGTGCGTTGGCCCACATCCTCGGCGGGGAGGTAGGTGATGATGCCGAGACATTGCTCGCCGGTGTGTACTTGCAGTAGCCAGTCGCAGTTTTCTGCGGCGCGGAGCAAGTCGGGCGTTCCATCACGGAAGCCTCCCCAGTTGGCGGCCCTTCGGGGGAAATCGTAGGAAAATTGGGTAAATTCGCAGGGCACGACTACGGCCTCGGGCTTGATCTGTTCGAAAGAGGGATTGACCACGAGGTTTTGGGCGGTGATTTGAAATGGGAAAAGAAGCGTTAATAGGTAGTTGCAGCGCATAAGGTGGCGGTTGTTTGAATGGTTGAGCAAACGCTATAACAAGACTTTTATTCATTAAAACACGCTACATTTATATGGATTAATTATTAATACCTTGCTTTTTATTCATAATGAAGCAAGAATGCAAATTCAAATAAAAGATGGCTCTATCTTTGTGGTTATATTCCCAATGATATTTTTTTAATCCGCAACTTCTCGTACGTCTCATGCACGGTTTTCGTTTTGCCAAAAGATACAATGACCAACTTTGGGTTGGTCTTTTAAACTGCGCTTAAAGCCAGCGATTTCCTTGCATTTTAAGTCGAACCATTTTAGAGCCTACTTGCCCTTGCAAACGGAGCTAAAGGAAGTTAACACGCTTATGCAAGACCTTAAGGAAATTATCCTGCTGCTCCTACAGCACGGAATCCAACCCTTCAAGGGGGCGGATGCCAAATCCAAATTGCTCGCCCTGTGGGACGGCATCGCCAAAGGCAAGTTCTCTACTGACGAGGCTGCAGCCAAAGCACTCTATGATGAGAGCTTTGAAGGCTCCAAATACCGCAAACTCAAATCCGATCTCCGGGAGCGCCTGCTAGAAGCGGTGCTGGAGATTGACGGCAACCAAAAGTCTTACTCTGACTATCAAAAGGCCTATTATGAGAGCCACAAACACTGGGCGGTGGTGCGTATTCTAACGGGGCAAAACGCCAATGCAGCCGCGCTTTCGGTTGCGACCCGTTTGCTGCGACAGGCAGAAAAATACGATTTTACCTTGCTGGCCATGGACATCGCCTCCTACCTCCGCACACAGTATGGCCTCCGGGAGAGCAATGATAAAAAGTTCAGAGAAGCCCACGAAGTGTTCGAACGACACCGAAAAACCTACGATGCTGAAAATCATGCAGAAGCCCTGTACACCACCCTCATTGTTCGCTACGTCAATAACCGCTCGGCTCAAACCGATGTCAGTCGCCTCGCCACCGAGTACTGGGAACAAATTTGCCCATTCATGGAGGAACATGCAACGTACAAACTTCAGATGTACGGTTACATGATTGGGTTGATGCGCCACACAGCAGCCAATGACCACGCCCAAGCATTGCTTGCTTGCAACGAAGCCATCCTGTTTTTTAGGCACCGCGCTTACGAGCCGCGCGTACCGCTTCAGATTTTCTACTACCAGCGCCTTATCTGCAACATCCAATTGAGGCAATTCGAGGAGGGGCAGGTATCGGCAGACTATTGCCTCAAGATTATGCAGGAGGGCACTTTCAACTGGTTCAAATACAGAGAATTATATCTACAATTGTCATTACACACAGGAGAATTTGGACGAGCTGCCGACATCTTGGATGAAACGCTCCATCACGCTCGCTTTGAGTTTTTACCCGAGAATGTGAAAGAGATTTGGCGTATTTATGAGGCTTTTGTGCAGTACCTCGTATTGGCGGGCAAAGCAAATGGGAACGCGAACAAACAAAAATTCAAGCTTGCCAAATTCATCAACGATACCCCTATCTTTTCCAAAGATAAAAGCGGCATTAATATCGCCATCATCGTGGTCAAATTCCTCCTGATGCTTCAGGAGCGCCGGTTCTCACAGATACTTGATGAAGTGGAGGCCGTGGAGCAATATTGCTACCGTCACTTACGGGGCGACAATGCGCAGCGCAGTTACTTCTTTTTGAAAATGCTGCTGCACATCCCGACAAGCGGTTTTGATCCAGTGCTGAGCGCCACCAAGGCAGGGCGATATTTGCAAAAACTGAAAGAAACGCCTTTGCAAGTGGCTAACCAGACCCACGAGATTGAGGTGATCCCTTACGAAATGCTTTGGGACATGGCCATAGGGTCACTGGGGGCAGCGAAAAAAGTTGCCGTGGCTGCGTAACAGTTTTTGTAAGAGATTGGACGTAATTCCTATTGAATATCAGGCATGTAGAAACTTGTTATTGTGGTTTTCTCTAGAAATCCTAAGTAACAAAATTTGCTTTTCTGTTGCCAGATACACGCCCAGAGGCTATCACCTTTGGGCTTGTTATTTTAATTCGTTTTAATCGTTATCTGCCTATGGATTTCCGTAAAAATTATTCTCTGATGTACTTCAGTTACGTCACGGGCACAGCAATTGTTGACACGACTCAGGTGTAAAACCTCAGATGCCGCGCTTTATCCCTTCAACAAGGGTTTGACCTTCCAAGAGAAGGATAAGAAAATTAGGTGGAGTCCTATTCCATAAAATCTGCCCGGCCCGCCCAACAATAAAGTTTGTTGGGCGGTCGGCAGCAGTGGATTCCTCCTCACAGAACAGTATTAGGTGATACCACTCAGGTTTGAAGCATCAGACATCACTTCCTTTTAATCTTCAGCCAATAATCTCATCGCTTTTGCAGAGCCGCTTCCCGAGCATTCGGGGGGCGGCTTTGTGGTTCATAGGGCTGTTGGTTGGGCCGTTGAGGTTCCGGTATGAGGGGATTTTTCGCTGTTCCGAAACCTCGTAGGTTTTTAAAACCTAGGAGGTTTAAGCCCACTAATGGTAGTCATAAAAGCCCCTTATCTTATCAAGGATTCCACCCTAAAAAGTAACAGCAATCAATTTTTTGAAGGGTTGTAAAACATTGCAAATCAACTATTTAACGTCAATATAGATTTTCGATCACCTACTGTTTCGTGTAACGCCGAGCCGTGTTCCGTTTGTTTCTTCCCTGCTCTGAGGCCAGACTTTTGAGGCATCAATTTTTACTAATCAATCTGCCTTCAATCATGAAAAGTCTGTACTCCTCCCCTGTTTTCCATAGATCCAACAACAATGGGATTATTGTAGATACCACCATGGTGTAAACCATCACCAACAATATTCCCAGCACATGTTGCAGCAACAAAAACGGGTCGCGCCAAGCCTGCCGGCATCGCTTGCGCAGCCCCGCGAAATAAGAATGGAAGTAGTGTTCGGCACACCCAGCCAGAATTGTATCGGTTCGGGGGTCTGCATGGTCATGAACCGGCTTCCGCGCCAAAAACAGTTGCCCTGCCCTCATGCGCCGGCTTGGATTTCATACGAGCGTGGGTTTCTGGTCTTTCGCTTCTCCAAAGATGAGGTGGTTCGCCAGGATGCCATAAGCCGCTTTGGCAACCCTTGGTTTTTGGTGCAGGAACCCTTCCATGTACCGCTCTACACGATGCGGCATTTGGGCCTGCCATCCCAATGGGTACCCCCGGGATTGCACGCTATAGAAGAGACTGACAAAGATTGGCTATTGACTTTTTGCCTTATTAAATGAAGCGCTTGGCAATAGCCATATAAGAGATTCAAAATCAAGGCTTTGGGCTTTTACTCAAGGCGATCATATTCAAATAAGATAAAAAATTAGGTGGAGTCCTGTTCCGTAAAATCTGCCTGGCCCACCCAACGAAAAAGATCGTTGAGGGGCCAGGCAGCAACGGGCGGCTTTGCTTTCAAACTTGGATCGAGTGGGAATTAAGACCGGTCCTAATGGTAGTGAAAATGTCTAGTCAAATAACAAATCGGCCTTTTGCAGATACCCGCCCTTTTATAGGGTTATGGGTGTTTTTGGGAGTCTGGGCTTTGTTGCAAAACACATTTGAACCGGATCAAGATCCGCGACATTTTTTAAAGATTCAAGCCGGACTTCCTTCGGGCTTGAATCTTAATCACAGTCTTCCTATCGTACAACCGCAGGGCCTGTCCGGCCATGCGCACAAGGCCGTGGCGCGCCAACAGGGCGCGTCGCGGTTTTGTGTTTTGCAGCCGTTCTGGCATTTCATACGGGGGCGGGATGGCTAAAAGCACTAAAAAAAACAAAGGCTTGACAGCAGAGGAGGCGACAATTGAATGCCTATCGCACATGCTGCCAGTCCATCAGAACATCGTAAACTAATCTGCAATAAAATTTAAATTTCTCATGAAAAAAAGTTACTCAAAAGTGGAGAGACAATCACAAGATGCAAGTCATTTCTACCACATTTCTAAGGCTTTGGTGCTCTCCCTTTCGTTTGCGCTGCTAGTTACCAGTTTGCCGGGGATGCCTCACCTTAACTCTTTTACAAGCAGTGTTGCAGCGCCAACTTTCCACATAATACCCAATAACACTCATACAGGAGATTTTGTGCGTGGAAATAGTAGCGAGATGCCGCCTTGTTCAAGCCAACCTACAGAAATAGGCGGAACTGTGTTTCGGGACTATAATGCAAACGGCGTCATAAATGGTGCCGAGCCAGGAATATCTGGTATCACGATCAAAGCTTACGACGACGACGACCCTCCCATCACACCTACGGCCTCTACCACCTCGGTTGCTGACGGTACTTACCTGTTGACTGGTTTGACATCTGGTAAGAAGTATCGCCTGGAATTCACGTGGTCAAGCAGCACCCTTAAACCAGGCGCTGCTGGCGGCACGTCAGTCCAGGTGGCTACTTCGGGTAGTTGCAATATAAACATGGGCGTGAACCTGCCTGCCGAATATTGTCAGGACAACCCCCAGATCATGACCTCTTGCTACTTGGAAGGTAACAATGTTGGGAATGCAGGTCCAACCATGATTTCGATGAGTTTTAATTTACCGGTTGCGCCCATTACGCATGAAGCTACCGGAGCTCAGATCGGAACTACCTATGGGCTAGCCTACCAGCGTTCGTCGAACACGCTATTCGCCTCGGCGTTTATGAAGCGTTTCACGGGGTTTAGTTCCGGGAGCCCTGGTACGATATACAAAATCAACAACCCGACAGACAATGCCAATAACGGTACTCCATTTGTTGATTTGAACACTCTGTTCGGTTCTCCGGTGGCAGGTACTGATCCGCACGATTGGACGCTTTCCGGAGGAGAATACACGGACAATCCTTCCTTCAACCAGGTCGGCCGGATGTCATTTGGCGACCTCGAGATTTCAGAGGATGAATTGAGCCTTTATGTTATTAACCTGAAAGACCGGAGTTTATACATCATTCCATTGGGCACAGACCCGACCAACCCTGTTGCCCCAAC
>JANMME010000354.1:0-8771 GCA_031373015.1 Saprospiraceae bacterium | reverse complement strand
CCGAGTTCTGGGCCATTGGTGGCTAGGCCGCGCACGGTGACGGTGTTTCCCAGGGGCTGGGCTCGTGCGTCTACAATAGATTGGGCCTGCGAAAGATAGATTGTTTGAATCAGGAAAAAAAGAGGTAGGCAGCAGGATAGTTTGTTGAAATTCATTAGTCAAGTTAAAGCCATAGTTCTGGGGAAAGGCTTTCACTCGGTATGTCGGGTACAAGAAAATAGGTGACAGTTAAACCAAAAATGTCAGAAATGTCATTTTCAAAGCCAAATCGTTCGGCCTCCATCGTTGTCGTAATTGTTGCGGTTGGAAAAACAACAAAAAGACGGAGTTCGTAAGCGTTCAGAGGTATGTTGAGATAATCTTGGAAATATACGATGGTGCTCTTCATTTGGTCGTGAAAACTATCGAATGTTTTCAAACCTGGAGCAATGGGCTTTGTTTGATCCATGCGGTTTTTGCCTGTTTCGAGTTTGAGGTCAAGTAAAGCAACTACTTCATTCCAAAAAAGGGCCGCGTCACATCGTTGCCTCTTCGGGCTGTCGCCATCTTTTATTAAGCAGTGATCAATGGCAGCGAAACCTATCTGGTTTTGAGGGTTTGCAATATGGACGATCAAGAAATCTGCGCCATCGCTTACCTCCTCTTCAGATGCCACAACATAAGTGCGCTTGCCAACGCCTTCGAAAAGCACAAATCTGTTATCACGCATTGAGACAATTTCGGCACACTGAGTTATACGGTTAGCCTTTTTTTGTCGAACCAATGCCACTTCGATTTTTTCGAGCAAATAAGCCATCAAACTTCTGTTGGGGTTTGTTTCAGATTTTGGTTTCGGTAGCGGCCGCGGAGTTCGCCAAAGGTCGCTCCCATTTGTTCGGCGACAGTGTCAAGGCTTGTATGGCCCATCAGTTTAAGCGGTTGGCCTTTACGACCTACATCTTTCAGGAGCGATTCGCATTTAACTGTTCCAGTCTCCGTATCACTGGTGAGCATATAGCCACGTAGGTTTTCCGGGTTTACTTTTGGCAAATCGCTTTGAAGGCCGTTTTGGGTTAATTGACTATAAAACAAGATGTTATTCAACGCACTCACTATATAGGGACTGTGCGTTGTAAGCACAAAACGACTGTTTGTAGCTACTTGGGCGAGCGCGATTAGTTCAACAAGATGCTGCTGGGCAAGTGGAAAAAGGTGGGCCTCTGGCTCTTCAATGGCGCGGAATACCGAAGAGCCGTCTCTTGTGAGCAGCATCATGTCCTGCATGATACGAATGGATTCTTGCTGGCCCGAAGAGGCTTCGCGAAGCCAGATAAATTTTTTGTTTTTAAACTCTATCCGCTCTGCCGAACCATCTGCACGATACTCGCCACGAAGGATTTCAGCAATATGTTTAGTGATTATACCCAATACAGCAGCACGATCTTTGCTGCTATACCTACTTGGTATGGCATATTCCTTAACCATTTCAGAAAATCCTCCACCGGATATTCTAAATTCATCCTTAATTTCGGCTACCCTCTTCATAAATTTTTCCAAAAGGAACATATCAGCAGTGGGCAATCGATTATCATCAGCCTGAAGAAGGTCAGGGTTTGAGTGCAATCCCAAAATTAACCTGTCACGAAAATATTGCTCAAACTGCTCACTGTGCCCCACGCTTATGTTGCGCCCAGCAGGGATGTATAAACCCTCTCTACAATCAGGGAATATCTTTTCAAGAATATTTCTTGCTTTAGACTGTGGTGTTTGATCGCCTCCCAAGATAGCCTTTGGAGAAGGCTGTTTTTGTAGCAGTTGATTTATTTCCTCAAGACCATTCCCAATTAGTATCCAATAATGCTTATAATGAGGGGAAACACTCACCATAATTCCTTTTTCTGTCTTTGAAACTTTGAGAACATAATCCTTTGAAAAACTGTAACTAATATTCGTATCTAAATTGAAATAAGAAGGTTTGAAAAAATAGGATAGTTTTTGCTGAATCTCTCTCAAAAAAATAGACATAGGCGCTTCGGAACTTTCATGCCCGAATATCGCTGCATTTAATGCATCCCCTTTCAACGACTGAAAAAAGTAGATCAATTTCGCAATCGTGCTTTTACCCGTCGCCTGCTCACCAATAATCACGGTCAAATCTCCGACCTCGATGTTGGCTTCGCTTATTGGCCCGAAGTTTTTGATTTCAAGTCTGTGCATGGTACTAATTTTGGGCAAAGATAGAAATTTGCTGCATGGAAAAACTAAGTATGGACGCACTCAAACGACTTTCACACGCCGACTTTAAAACCCTCCCCAAACTCCCGCTCGTGCTCGTGCTCGACAATGTACGCTCCGGCCTCAACGTCGGTTCCATCTTCCGCACCGCCGATGCCTTTGCCCTGGAAAAAATCCTGCTCTGTGGCATCACGGCACAACCGCCTCACCGGGAGATTTTGAAAACGGCGCTCGGCAGCACAGATTCAGTGGAATGGAAATACTTTTCACGTGCGGCAGAAGCGGTTCTTTTTTTAAAAAGTGATGGCTATGAAATTTTTGCCATCGAGCAAACAACCGAAAAAACCTGGCTTCAGGATTTTTTGCCCGAAAAAGAAAAACGCTGTGCTTTCGTGCTGGGAAATGAAGTAGAAGGCGTTGGCAATGAAACACTTGCTTTGTGCGACGGGGTTCTGGAGATACCGCAGTTTGGCACCAAACATTCGTTGAATGTGGCGGTGGCGGCGGGGATAGTGGTGTGGGAATTTGTGCGAAAAAGAGGGGAAGGTTTTTTAAACACATAAGGCACATAAGGACACATAAATTGAGAGATGTGTGGTCTAAACTGCGCAAGCATCAAATAAAAAAGCCGCAGCTGGCTCAGAGACGGCTTTTTTATTGTGAATTTATCCTATTTATCGCATCGCCACCAGCCGAAGACCATATCGTGTGTTGTATTATTATATTTTGGATGGAATCATGGCCTCCGCTTCATCGAATCCAAGATTTCCTGGGCATGATTTTCTTTCCAAACATCGGAGAAGCGCAGCGTCTCGTCGCGCCCGAGGGTGTAGGTGATGGTTCGCACACCCGGCGGGGCGTAGCTCAAGATTATATCTGCGAGCACATTGTAGGCAGCCCTCGTTTTTTGGTTGCCTAACTCGTCATAACTGGCGGCAGCAAAGTCGGCGCAGTTCACCACATCGCCTTTGTCGTTGATGTAACTCTGCCCGGCAATGACCTGGCAGCCCGCCGAAAAGTTGGTTCTTCCGATGCCCGACCAGTGGATGTTGATTGAATTGTTTGGGGAGGGGTCCAATCCTTTGACGACATCAAAGTCTGTCAGTGACCGGTTGCCATCTTTGTCCCTGAACACCAGCACACCGACCGAAGCAGGTTTCAAAGCGCGATAAACCTTGACCTGATCGCTCAATTTGTGCCAGCCAAACTGATAATTGTGCTGTCCTTCCACCAGGAATGGGAGAGTATCCCTTCTGTCTTTCTCTTTATCGCCATAAATTCCGGGGTTGGGGTCGGCGGAGCCCCAAAACTTGAACACCAACCCATTGATAAGCAGTACGAACAAGTCTTCGTTCTCCCTGCGCTCCTTGTTTGCCAGAACCTCTTGATTTCTTCGGATGCCTATCAAGTGAATGAACTCCCTTGAAGTGTTCCAGGCAGATATTTTCAGGGTGTCGGAGTCTTTCTTATAATTTTCGACATGAGAAAGGATGGGACCTGGGTTCGCCAGAAAATTGCTTTTTGCTTTTTCGAGCAATTGGATCCATTGGCTGAATTCATTGCTCGGGTTTTGTGCGCTGGCACTGCCCCAATGGCATACTCCGGCATTTTCTTGCTTCCATTTTTCGATGTGCTCCAAGGTGTTTGGCCCCACCAGGCCATCGGGCACTCCAATAGAGGGGCCGGCTTCCACAGTGGCAAATTCCTGTATCAAAGCCCCGCGCATATCTGTCAGGCGAACGGCAACGGCACTGCCCTCGCAGGCTGACAAATCGAGCCATACCTCGCCGGAAGCGGGGTTGGGAAAGAGTTTGGGGATGGAAGATTGGGCGCCGGGGATCTGGGAACTTTTAAAAAGTTGTCAAATCTGTCGATGCTCGGGCTACGCGCACTTGATGCGGACGGGTCTCGACAAAGCCTGCCCTGATTTGGAAGGGATGACAAAGCTGGGGGGCTCAGGTTGGCAAGGAGGAATCGCTGAATGGCTTCAAACCCGACATCGGCCCTCGCAAATCCGCTCTAAAATCTTAAATCATGTGCCCGTGCCTGCGAATGAACCCCAAGGGTACATCCGTGTTTTCGTTTGAAAAAATGCGAAAAACCACATTTATTCCTTTTAAAAAATGTATTTTTGCAGCCAAAATCAATTTCATAAATGAAAAGAGACCTTTATCAATCCTTGGTCAGTTGGAAAAATGCCCCCAACCGGAAGCCCTTGATCTTGCAGGGAGCGAGGCAGGTCGGCAAAACCTGGCTGATGAAGGAGTTTGGCAAAAACGAATTCGAGCAGGTTGTTTATCTCAATTTTGAGAGTAGTGAGCGGCTAAAATCATTATTCGCATCAGATTTTGATATAAAACGCATCCTGTCAATTATTGAAATTGAAGTCAACCACAAAATAGAGCGCGACAAAACGCTGCTCATTTTTGACGAAATACAGGAAGCGGAGAAAGGACTGACTGCGCTGAAATATTTCTGCGAACAAGCCCCGGAATATTACATCATTTCCGCAGGCTCTTTACTGGGTGTTTCGTTGCAGAAAAACAGCTCATTCCCCGTTGGGAAAGTGGATTTTCTGCGGATGTACCCGATAAGTTTTTTCGAGTTTTTGGAAAACGTGGGACAAAGCCTGCTGAAAGAACACCTGGAGGCGCAAAACTGGCAGGTGATCGAGGTTTTTCACGATAAATTGGTGGAGTTGTTGAGGCTGTACTACTTCATAGGCGGCATGCCCGAAGCGGTGAACGCTTACATCCAGCAAGGCGATTTAAGGGAAGTTCGGGCTATCCAGGAAAAGATTTTGATAGGCTACGAAAACGATTTTGCGAAATATGCGCCCATCGAAATCGTGCCAAAAATCAGGTTGGTATGGCATACCTTGATCCGCCAATTGGCAAAAGAGAACCGAAAATTCATGTACGGGCAAATCAAAAAAGGCGCACGGGCAAAAGATTTTGAAACGGCCATCAACTGGCTTTCCGACGCTGGCATGGTACTTAAAGTGAGTCTTGTGGGAAAACCGGCTATACCGCTAAATGCTTATGCGGATATGGATGTGTTCAAATTGTTTCTATTGGACATCGGTCTGTTGAATGCACTTGCCAATATTGACCCAAAAATCCTGCTTGAACAAAACAATATTTTGACAGAGTTTAAAGGTGCCCTGACGGAACAATACGTTGCGCAACAATTGAAAATCAGCCACGAGCTCTATTATTGGACTGCCACAAACGCCACTGCCGAAATTGATTTTTTGATTCAATCCCAAAACGGCATCATCCCGATTGAAGTAAAAGCGGAAGAAAATTTAAAGTCCAAAAGTTTGAAAGTTTTTGTAGAAAAACACAAGCCGGCCACGGCAATTCGCAGTTCAATGAGTCCCTTCCGGACACAAGACTGGATGACCAATGTGCCATTGTATGGCGTTTCGACCCTTGGGTCACGTTGATTTTCTGCCGCAATTACTTGCGCAAATCATTGGGTGAAAACCCAAATTCCTGAGAAAATGCCCGGGAAAAATAAAATGGAGCGGAAAACCCGGGTTGCTTTGGACACACATCCCCAGCATTGTCATATTAGGAATCCGGATTGGGAGAGGATGACAACGCTTCGTGGCTCAAGTAGGCAAGGCGGAATCAGTGAATGGCTTCAAATGCCGCCGCGCCTGGGTCTTTTGACCCAGCGCCACTTCCGTGGTTAGCCAAGATCAATGTACGAATATCGTAATCCGATACAGCCTAAGGGACGCTTGGCCGCTGTTCCTGAAGATTATTCTTGGTCTTCTGCTGGTTTTTATCAACATGCAGACATGCACTGGGACTTTTTGACGCACTTTTGGTACGGAAGCGATTGGCCGCTTCCATTTGAATAGCAGGGAGATTTTGGTAAAGAATGGCTAACCACCGAAGTGGCGCTGGGTCATTACCTGTCCCGTACCAAAGGTCGGGAAGACCCAGGCGCGGCGGATTGGGATCGGTTTTGGGGCTAAGGGGGAATTAGGTTTGGTAGGGAACAGCATGCGAGGCAGAAAAAAGATGGGATTGGTAGGCAAATCCGATGTCAATGCGATGTAACAGGCCTCTTTCTTTCCATTACGCAGCAGCGTACTCCGTATACTTTCGGTGATACTCTGGGAAGTAGGCCAGCACAATATCGTGCTTTGCAACCCCCTTCTCTTCCAGGAGAGCGGCTAGCCCGTCTTCTGTGTTGTCAACTTGAATCCATACTTTTCCCTCAATTATGTCAGCTTGAAAAATGACATAGAAGATGCGGGTATTCTGCTCCCAACCCACCGCTGCCAGCTGGTAACGGTCGTTTTTTTCATACGCTAACGAGTGGTAATAGACAGTTTAAATATTCCCGCCCCGTAGGTATTCGGCATACGCCTCGAATACGGACAAAAGGGCTTTTTTAAAAACTAAGTGCTTATCCATTTTTCAATGCTTATTTTTTCGGTGTCGTAAAGGATAATCTTCATTTCCAAATCGGCCATTACTTCACAAGCCCAATCGAAGCGCACCAAGTGATTATAGGCAAATTCAGGCATAGCAACGTACAACAAGCGCTCAGGGTCGTTCTTTCACATGATTTTGGAATAACTGTGGTACTGACCAGAGGCGACTAAAAACTCATGCAGGATGGACATGTGAATAAAACTCTTCACCTCGACCGCGATTTTTGTTGGCCCTCGTTCGGCTATGATAACCTTTTCTGCCCCCAAGTCTGTGCTTAGTCCACCCTCTTTTCTGTTGTGGAGCGGATAGGTGTCGTGCGTGATAGTCCAGCCGTCTTTTTCAAGCGCTTCCCTGACTACGCCATGAAAAACATCCCTTGCCATTGGCTAATTTTTTGAAATACAAAGGTATAAAAATGCCCATTCAGTATCAAGAGAACTTTAATTTTGGTTTCATGCTTCGCCAGAATCAGCGGGATGATCGGTAAATAGGGTGCTTTCCTCGACCATCGGGCGACCAGAAAGGTCGCCCCAACAAGGTTTCCGCCGCGCGTTGTGTTCCTCTTTTTGCACAAACTCAGCACTTTTGGCTTAAAAAGGGAAGACCCAGGCGCGGCGGATTGGGATCGGTTTTGGGGCTAAGGGGGGGATGCGGTTATGCTGGGAACACCACGCAGGGCGGAATACTCCAAAAGCAGCGATATTAGATGTTTTTCCCTCTTCTAACTTATCCGTATCATCAATTTTTTTTAAAATGAAAAACACCACTACCCTACTGCTGTCTTTACTGTTTTGCCTTTTTTCACCTGCCACCTATGCACAAACAGAGCCCGGATCGCCCTTTGAAAACAGTGTAGAATACCCGCTCGAAGAAAACGATGCAGACCATCCGTGCATCAGCCCCCAACAATATGAAATCATCGAAAAACAATGCAACAAAAATGCTGCTGCTTTGGGGCTCTCCAATGCTAACCCGGACAATTTGGTGACCCCGCTCAGCTGGCCGCTAAAAGCCGCCAATGGGCTAAATGATTGCAATTTTTACGGTATCAGCGCCTATGTGGACCAAAATACAACCGCGGGCGCTATTTCAGATTACAATTGCGGCACCAAAACGTACGACTCGCATAGAGGGACAGATATCAGTATTTGGCCCTTTCCGTTTTATAAAATGGACCACGATCAAGTAGAGGTTATTGCTGCTGCGCCAGGGACAATTGTTGACAAGTTAGAAGGCAATTTTGATAAAAACTGCGCCTCTAATAATATGAATGCCAATTACTTGGTCATTCAACACGCCGATGGATCGCGGATTTTATATTTTCACATGAAAAAAAATTCGCTTACTGCTAAGGCGATCGGGCAATCGGTTGCGCTCGGCGAATTTCTGGGCAGAGTAGGTAGTTCTGGCAATTCTTCGGGCCCACACCTCCATTTTGAAGTTTGGAGCGGAAGCACGGTCGCTACTCGGGTTGACCCTTATTCAGGTCCCTGCAATACTTTAAATGCAAGCTCTTGGTGGGCAAATCAAAAACCATATTCCGGGCCAGAAATACTAAAAACCTCTGTTCACACCACGGATGCCGTGCTTCCGGCGTGCCCTGATACCGAAACACCCAACGAAAGCACTTGTTATGCCCTGCCATTTCAAGGCCCAGGGCTTCCCGCCGGCGCAGCAAAGTTTTATATTTTTATGCGGTACGAGACGGCTGGCATGACGACCAATTTGAGCATTTTAAACCCTGACGGAACCGTCTTCACAAGTTGGACTTACATCAGTGCCAATACTTTTAGTGCCAGTTTGAAATCTTGGACCAAGACTTTGCCCACTATTTCCGGCACTTACACCTTTCGGTCTGAGCTCAATGGAGTAACTTGCTCCAAACAATTTGATATCATCAGCGCCAGCATTACGCCCAGCGGCCCCACTACCTTTTGCCAGGGCAATTCCGTGACGCTCACTGCCAGCGCAGCAAGCAGCTACCTGTGGAGCACGGGCGCGACTTCCCAAGCCATTACCGTTTCAAGTTCGGGAAGCTACACAGTGACGGTTTCCAGCGCAAGCGGCTGCTCGGCCATTTCAAGCGCTGTATCGGTGACGGTC
>JANMME010000302.1:0-7388 GCA_031373015.1 Saprospiraceae bacterium | reverse complement strand
TCGTCGCTCTTCATGGCCTTGAGCACCACGGCGCCGCAGCCCTCTGCTCTGACATAGCCGTTTGCGCTGTGGTCAAACGTCTTGCACCGGCCATCGGCGCTGAGCATATGAGCCCGACAAATCGTGACAAACACATCCATGCTTATCAAACGCCGCGATTTTTTGAAAACCGGTTCCTTAGTGACCGCCTCTTTACTGTTGCCAAAATTTCTAAAAGCCATAGAGCGGCCCGGTGCAAAGGAATCTTGCTTTAAAAGTGTATTGTTAAAGACGTTTAAATGACTTTGGCCTAAATTTGGCTATTCGTTATTAAAAAAATTTACCTTTGTGCAATTAACTTTTAATCCTTGGGCATTCTTTCTAGCTCAATAATCCGCCTTTGGTAGTACGTTGAAACAGAAATAGAGCAACTTTTTCGATTCCTGTTTTCTTCTTCTCCCTCTTTTTTATCCCCATCCGATATTGGTTTTTACTGACCAAAAATGGTTTTCTGATGCTGACAAACACTCCGGCTCAGGGTACTTTCTATGGCATATTCATTGCTAATCAACTAAATCGGCTTATGCGAGACCTTGTAGAACTCGTGGGATTAATCAACAAAACCAAACTAAAGGGAAGTGGAATTCTAAAGTTTATCATCGAGCCAGACTCCAAGATGGAGCGTCTTTTCGATGCCCTTTTGGACAAAAAGCTGGAGTCGGACGAAGATGCCAAAGCCCTTTTCAAAGATGGCAGCGAGGGCAACTTGACGAGCTTGAAAAACAAGCTTAAAGAGCGGCTGCTCGACGCGATTTTCCTGCTCGATTTTAAAGACACCAACTTTACGAACCGCCAAAAGGCCTTTTTTGAATGCTACAAAAAATGGTCCGCAGCGATGACATTGCTCATCCGCAATGCCAAAATCACGGGCATTGACCTGCTCGAACGCCTCCTCCGTCATGCCAAGCACTTCGAGTTCACCGAACTGACACTCGATATTTTGCGCGTACTGCGCCTCCAATACTGCACCGTAGATGGCGACATCAACAAATATGAAGACATAAAAAAGCAGTACGAAGAATACGAGAAAATTTGGCAGATGGAAAGCAAAGCAGAGTTTTTCTACTCTGAATTGATGGCGCACTACATTAACAGTAAATCCACCAAATCGGAAGTGACACAGCAGGCAGAGGAGTTTTACGCGGAATTGAAGCCGTTCATGTCCGTTTGCAGCTCGTTCAAACTCCATCTTTTTGGGCGAATGGTGCATCTGTTCATTTACAACAGCGAGAATGACTATGTAAAAACGGCCAAGCTTTGTGAAGATGCTATTGCCTTTTTTGACAAAAAAGATTACGACAGCGGCCTCCCGTTACAGGTGTTCTATTACAACCTGATCGTGTGCTATCTTCAGTTGGGTGAATTTGAAAAAGGCCAAAAAGCCATCGAACGTTGCGAATATTTCTTCGAAGAAGGCTCATTCAACTGGTTCAAGCTGCAAGAACTTTTCTTCCTGCTCGCCATGCGCACAGGCCACTGGGAAGAAGCCTACCACCTCTATGAAAAAGTGGTGAACTACCCGCGATTCGATGAAAAACAAATACAGATCGTGGAGATGTGGCGCATCTTTCAAGCATACGTGTTCTACCTCATCAAGATCGGGAAAATTCCAGAATCGGTACTGAGCGAGCGCTCCAAAAAGTTCAAGATGAGCAAGTTCATCAACGAAATCGCCCTGTTCTCGAAAGACAAGAGCGGCATGAACATTAGTGTGCTCATTGTCCAAATTCTGTATGCCATTGCAGAGAAAGACTACACAAAATCGTCCGACCGTATTGAAGGCATTGCAAAATATTGTACACGCTACCTAAAAGACGGCGCCACCTTCCGCAGCAATTGTTTTATCAAAATGCTGCTCCAGGTGCCTCAGGCCCTCTTCCATAAGGAGGCCTCCATTCGCAAGACGGAACGCCTATTCAAACAACTCCAAACCGTGCCACTCGAATCAGCCAGCCAAGCCCACGAGATCGAGATCGTTCCTTACGAGGTGCTCTGGCAAATGGTGCTCGATTCTTTGGATTTGAAGATTTGGAAAGGGAAGTAGGGAATATCCAATATCCAACAAGGAATTTCCAATGTCCAAGGGAATGTCCAATATCCAACAAGGAATTTCCAATGTCCAAGTTGGCGCTGGGCTTAGTCACTCACGTTGACATCTCGGCATTGAACAATAACAAATCCCAAGCGCGAAGCTTACTTGGACATTGGAAATTCCTTGTTGGATATTGGATATTCCCTTGGATATTGGATATTTTTCCCCGTTCTTCGCGTCGCCAATCTGCTTCAACACCGTGCGACTTTTTTTTACATATCTTCTTATCCTTTTGGCTTTCAACTGCTTGCAAGCCCAAACGCTCGAGGACATCGAGCGCAGCACCGTGGAAGTAGACCAGATTCTGGATCAAGCCAAACGCTCGGACAGCGACTCTGAACGCGAAGAACTCGCCCAAAGAAGCCTCGCCATCGCCCGCAGTCTCCGCTACGACGGGGGCATCGTACGCGCTTCCACCCTTTTGGGCGAAACATACTCCCGCATCGGGCGTACAGAAGAGGCCCTCCAGCACTTTCTGGAAGCGGAGGCCAAACTCGAAATTTCCGGCAACCGCCCGGCTCAACTTGCCGTGAAAACGGCCATCGGAGACCTTTTTTTTCACGAAAAGCTATACGCCCCCGCCCACCGCTATTACCGCGAGGTGCTGGCTTTGCGGCCTCAAGACTATGAGACCCGTGAAAAAGCTGCCGACGCCTGCCTCTACGATATGCGTTTCGACAGCGCGGAAATCTTGTATAAAGAACTCATAGTCAAATACAAAGCAGATGGAAACAATCCGCGCTTGGTGCGTATCTACCAAAAAAGTGCTCAGGCCTACGACCAGAATGGCGATGCAGGTAAAAGCCTTTATTTCTATCTCTTGCTGCAGGACATCATCGAAAAGGCCGGCACCACACAGGAACAGTCGCTGCTCTACAACAACCTCGGCCGACAGTATGCCGCAATGGGCGATTACAAGAAAGCGATTGTGTTTTTCCAAAAGGCTGAGCTACCCTGCGACTTCATCCCCTGCGACTACCCGGAGGTCCTTTGGGCCAATTTAGGCATTGCGCTGCACAACACGGGCGAATCCAAACGGGGCATTGAATACCTCTTGAAGGCCCGCAACGTGCTCGCCGCACGGAAAGATTACACCGCACTTGCCAACCTGGAGCACCTCCTGGCAGGAGTCTATTTTAGCAGCAACGATATCTACAACGCCCTCTCGCACAACCAAACGGCCATCCAGTATGCCAGCGACACCAAGCAACAAGCCTTGCTCGCCGAAACCTACCGCACTGCCGCCGACCTCTACCACGAACTCTATGATTTTGAAAAAGCATTTGAATATTATCGCGATTACCTCAATGTGCGCGACTCGATGCGCATCGAAGACCAAGCCCGCGAACAAAGGCTGAACCAACAGCGCACCCTGCTCGCGGCGGCAGAAGGGCAGATCAAATTCCTCATTGCGCGGCAAAATTTCAAAGACCTCGAAATCAACCAAATCAAGTTCGACCGGGAACGCCTCGAACTCCAAAACAAAAACCTCGAACTCGAGTCGCGCAGAAAAGAAGACGAAGTGCGCCTGCTCGAAGCCCAGCAAGATGCCGACCAGGCCAAGCTCCGCGAACAAACGCTCCAGGCCCTGGAAGCCCGCCAACGCCTACGCCTCGCGGATCAGCAATTGAACGCTGAAAAACAGGGCCGCCTCATCGTGGAGCTCCGGGAAAAAGAGCAGATCGAACGCGCCCAAAATCGAGCCGACAGCACCAGCCGCGCTCAGGAATTAGAGAAGTTTCAGCGCGAACAAGCCTATCGCAGCCAACAGGAGGCCGATTTCCGACAATTCGCCTATATACTTGGCTTGTTGTTTTTCCTCATTCTTGTAATCGTAGGCATATCCTGGTGGTTTGCCCGTCGCGCCCGGCAGCGCTTGGAAAGCCAGAACAGCCAGATTCAAGCGCAAAACATTCAGATCCAGGAAGAACAGCGAAAGAGCGAGGGGCTTTTGCTCAACATATTGCCCCAGGAAATTGCCGACGAACTCAAGGCAAGCGGTCAGGCCACGCCCAGGCTTTATGAGTCCGCAACGGTTCTTTTCAGCGATTTTGTCAATTTTACGCGCCTCTCGGCTACCCTCACGCCCAAGGAGTTGATTGACGAACTGAACGAATGCTTCCTGGCTTTTGATGAAATCTGCGAACAGCACGGGCTCGAAAAAATCAAGACCATCGGCGATGCTTACATGTGTGCCGGTGGCCTCCCCGTGCCCAACGAAACCCATGCCGCCGATGCCGTGCGGGCCGCGTTGGAAATGTCCAGATGGCTCGAAGCTCGAAAGCACTTACGCCCCGACGCCCACTTGACGGAAATGCGCATCGGTATCCACACAGGGCCGGTGATGGCAGGGGTGATCGGCAAGAACAAGTTCGCCTACGATATTTGGGGCGATGCAGTAAACCTCGCCGCCCGCCTTGAAGAGCACGGCGAACCAGGCCAGATCAATATCTCCGGCGCTACGAAGGAGGCTGTCAAACACCTTTACCTGTCCACGCACCGGGGGAAAAAACAGGTGCACAACAAGGGCTTGGTGGACATGTATTTTATTGTTTCGGCGGCATAAAAACAAAAAGCCCCGCCATCTTCCGACGGCGGGGCCACTTTCTCCGATAAACCAAATCAAACTTTCATATTCTTTGTTGGTGATTGGGTTATTGGTGGATTTGGTTATTTGAGTGGCCAAGCTTCGGCGCTCGAATAACCAAATCCACAAATCCCCAATTAATGTCCCGATTTTACGCGATTTTTCTCGTCTTCCAGGCCTGTTTTGCGCTGACGCGCCGCTTTTACGTCGCTGGAGCCGAAGCGATAGGAAAAGTTCACGGTCACGGTTTGACTTTCCCAATTGCCGTTGGCGATCATGCGCAGGCCGGGAGAAAACAGGTTCTCGCCGCGCCAACCCGCTGTGCCGAATACGTCGCCTACACGGAGGCGGATCTCGCCTTTGTCCTTAAGTACTTTTTTCTGTAAACCCACATCCAAAGCCCCTTGTGCTGCGCTGCGAAGTGTGCCCCAGAAAGCACGACTGTTGTACCAGCCCGAAAGTTGGAGGCCAAAACCCAGCGGCAGTTTGAAGTTTTGCTCGGCGTAGGCATTGAAGGCGTTGTAGGACTGATCCACGATAAAATTGGGGGTTTCAGGAGTGCTGAAATCAGCGCGGAAATGGCTGCGGAATCCCGTGAGGCTTACAAGCCCGTCCCACCATTTGGCGATGGGGGTAGGCGCGTTGATGCTCAGCGTATAGTTTTTCTGATCGGCCAGGTTTTCCTGTGTGATATAGGTAGCACGGGTGTTGCGTACATCGCGTTTCAAAATCTGGGTGAACACGTCCTTTGTGTGGCTGTAACCCAAAGTCATAACCGGAGAGCCCCCATAAGTCGGGCTGATTTCAAAAGAATTGGTGAATTGTGGGAGCAACATGGGGTTGCCTTTTTGATATGTCAATTCGTCCAACTTGTTCTCAAACGGGTTCAAGTCCTGATAACTCGGACGGTCTATCCGGCGGCTATACGTCACATTCAACCCCATTTTAGGGGTAAAGGTGTAGGTCAAGGCGGCGCTTGGGAACAGTTCGGTGTACTTGTTGGTAAACGTCGTGTCCTTCCCGATGCCTTTGTAATCCGTATTTTCCACCCGAAGCCCGGCTTGCACGTTTAGTTTTTTGCCGAAAGCACGGTTGTAGTTTACATAGCCTGCGTTGGTGCGCTCCGTGTAATCCACCGTGTTGCTTTGCTCCTCGCTTTTGACCGGAATGCCGTTGGTAACTTTGAAGAAATCAAAAGTGTTGGATGTCTCCACATCTGAAATCTTGACGCCGGCACCAAACACACCTTTCCAAAGCTGTTGCTCATAGTCGGCTTTTGCCGTCATGATGTTGATGTCGGTAGGGGTATTGTTGCGATAAATGGCTTCGCGGAGGGTTTCAGAGTTGTCGGCCGAACGGTAATAGTTGGGCTGGTAACTCGCGCCGCGAATCCTGTAGGTGCCACGGTCAAGATCAACGTTGAACGAATGCCCGCTGGTGTCGGCAAAACGGTAGTTGAGGTTGATATTCAGGTCTTTGCGATCGTTCGCTACATCGTTGGTCGCCACAAGAAGCGAGTCAATACGGTCGGCGGTATGCAGGTCGCTGATCTTTGCCACACTGCTGGAGTGCCAGTCGCCGGGGTTCAAACTTCCATTGGCGAGTATGCCCACGGTGTGTTTTGAGTTCAGAAAAAAGTCCACCCCTGCACGGTAACCCTCGTAGCGGCTTTCAGAATATTCCTTGTTTTTTTGATCGAAAATACGCCAATCTTCTCCTGCTTGACCGTCAGAGCGTGTGTCGTCTTGGAGCTGTTCGCGGCGGAAATTCTGGTGGTTGTGCCAATCGCCATGATGCCCGTTGAAATTGCCAAAAGCATTGAATTTTTTGCCCCGGTGGTTGAGACCGATATTGCCACCGTATTTGAAGGTTTCACCAGAAATACCTTCCAGGCCAATATTGCCATTGGTGCCCAGGGCCTTGTTCTTTTTCAGGCGGATGTTGATGATACCGGCATTGCCCGATGCATCGTACTTGGCCGAAGGGTTGGAAATGATCTCGATATTGGCAATGTCAGCGGCCTGAGTGCCTTTCAAAAGTGCCGCCAATTCCTTGCCAGAAAGCGGCACATCACGACCGTCTATCATCACTTTTACGCCGTTTTTCCCACGTATGTTCAATTTTTCATTGTTGTCAACTGTAACACCCGGGGCTTTGCGAAGCAGTTCGAGCGCATTGAGGCCAGTCGAGTTTACCGTACCTTCTACGTTGAGTACCGTCTTGTCGGCCTTCACTTCTACGGGCGGACGACGAGCCACCACAGACACTTCAATGAGTTGGTTTTCAATGGCTTTCAGGGTGAGGGCTTCCAGAGTTTGGTCGCCTCCTGTGTAGTCGAATGAAGCGCCAGATACTTCGCCAGAACCAATCAAATTGGCTTTTAGGAAATACTTGCCCGCTGTTACATCGGAGATTTCAAAAGCGCCGTCGTCGCCTGTGAAGGCTCCTTTAACGAGGGAGGAGTCGGCAGATTTGTGCAAGGTGACCGTAGCATAACCGGCGGGCTGTCCGTTGGGCTCTTTGACCCAACCATTGATTTTTTGGGCGGATACCACTGATGCCGACAAGCAAAGGGCCAACCCGCCTACGCCCCAGCCTGCCAAGTCACGGCGGGTAAAAAGGCTTCGGCGGGTAAACAGGAAGAAAATTGATTTCATAGCTTAATTATTA
>JANMME010000283.1:0-12135 GCA_031373015.1 Saprospiraceae bacterium | reverse complement strand
TATGAGTCGTCCCGATTTTTTTGGAAAACGCGTCCCAGAGGGACGGAATCTTTGTAGAAATGTGTTTTCGATGAATATGTGTGCCGTAGGTACGCTATCTAAAAAACCACAGATAGCGTACCTACGGCACGCCAACTGCATTTTCATCTGTTTTCTACAAAGATTCCTACCCTCTGGGACGTATCGAACTCAAAATTTGGGATGACGCACATTGTTCTCATTGACCACATTTTTAAAATTTCTATCATGAAAAAATTAAGCACCCTGTTCTCTTTACCCGCCGTATCTTTAGCGAAGGCGGGTCTTTTATCCGCCAAAGTTTTAACGGCGGTGGGGACGATGGTGGGTCTTTTCCTCTCCTGTCTTTGCTTCGCCCAAACCACGGAAGGCGTAGTAACCTACACCGAAACCATCAAAATGAAAATCGAGGTGCCCGAAGGCATGGACGAAACCGAGTTCCGAAAAATGGTACCCAGTGAGCAAAAAGCCTCTAAAACCCTTTCTTTCAATACTCAAGAGTGCCTTTATACTGATGCCCCCGACCAGACCCCAGGCGGCACGGACGCTACTTTCAACGGCAGTAGCGATGAAGGCGACGTGCAGATGAACTTCAAAATGGAACGCCCCGAAAATCATCAATACCGTGACATCGCCAATGGAAAACGGATCGAAAGCACCGAGTTCTTTGGTCGCTTTTTCCTCATAAACGAAACGCCGAAAAGAATGAAATGGAAAGTAAGCACCGAGCAAAAACAAGTGGCGGGTTATCTATGCCAAAAGGCAGTGCTACAAGATACCTCGCGACAGGTGGAGGCTTGGTTTACACCGCAAATACCTGTGGGCATTGGCCCAGGCGAATTCGCCGATTTGCCCGGGATGATTCTAGAACTCAGCATGGCCAATGGGGATCGCAGGGTGGTGGCCGACAAAGTGGAGTTGAAAACTTTGGACAAAAAGGCCATCAAAAAACCCACCAAAGGCAAAAAAGTGACCCGGGAAGAATTCACCAAGATCCGCGACGAGAAAATGAAAGAAATGGGCGCGACGCCTGGCGGGGGTGGGACGATGAAGGTGATTATTCGGAATTGAGATAGAACGCCGAATAGCACTGACACCGCCCATACCACCGAACATAAACGCAAAATAAAAATTCGGTGGTATGGGCGGTACCAGTGTTATTCGGTGTTCAAAAGCAAACCGCGAAACAGTAGAATCATCAAGCTATGAAACAGTTCTTTTTTTTATCTGCTTTACCCGCCGTAGCTTTAGCGAAGGCGGGTCGCCAATCTCTAAAAAAGGCGGGCCTCCTACTCCTACCCTTCATTTTTCCTACCCTCCTCTTCTCCCAAAACATCAACCTCGAAGGCCAAGTAGCCGATTCGAGCGGCATAGGTTTGCCTTCGGCCAGCGTCGTTCTGCTGGAAAAAAAGGACTCGCTTTTCGTTCTGTATGGCCTTACGGATGAAGCAGGGCGGTTCACGCTCAAACGTATTGAACCGGGCGAATACATCTTGCAAATCAGTTACTTGGGATACAAAAACCATTGGCATACACTCAAAGTGGAGGCGGGACAGGGCAAGACTGACCTAGGCAAAATCGTGCTCGAAACTTCATCCACGCTGTTGAAAGACGTGGAAATTACCGCCGACCGGGTACCGCTCACCATGCATAAAGACACCCTCGAATACAATGCCGCCGCGTTCAAAACCCAACCTGGCGCGGTGGTAGAAGACTTGTTGAAAAAATTGCCCGGCATTCAAGTGCAGCCTGACGGCACCATCAAAGCACAGGGAAAAACCGTGCAAAATGTATTGGTAGAAGGCAAAGAATTTTTTGGGAATGACCCCAAAATCGCCACCAAAAACCTGCCTGCCGACGCGGTGAACAAAGTCCAGGTGTTCGATAAAAAGTCGGAATCGGCCGAATTCACGGGCATCGAAGACGGCCGAGACGAACGCACGATCAACCTGAAACTGAAAGACGGTAAAAAGCAGGGTTACTTCGGTAAAGCCAACAGCGGAGCCGGCACGGAAGGCCGTTATGAGGGGAATTTCAATATAAATCGCTTCGGGCGGCGCACCCAGATGTCAGCCATCGGCATGGCGAACAACAACAACCAACAGGCTTTTTCCTTTCAGGACTACATCAATTTTATGGGTGGTCTGGGCAATTTTATGAGTGGCGGCGGTGGCGGCGGACGGGTGCAACTTTCGTTCAACATCGAAGACGGTGGGGTGCCCATGGGGCCGATGCTGGATCGTGGTTTTACGGAAAGTTGGGCAGGTGGCGCGAATTTCAACACCGACTTTTCTAAGCGTACTTCCCTGAGTGCCAACTATTTCTACAACCGAATCGAAAACGATCTGGAACGAAATGCTACCCGCGTGAACGCGCTCGGCGACAGCGATTTCAACTCCGACGAAACAGAGGACCGGCTCAATCGCAATGCCAACCACCGCCTCAATTTTACCCTCAAGCACAAGGTGGATTCGTTTCAAAACCTCAGCTTCCGCTCCAAATTCAACTTCAACGACGGCTTGTTCCAAAGCCTCGGCGATACCCGCACTTTCGACACCACCGGCATTCTCCAAAACTTTGGCAACCGCAATTATGCTGCCAACGGCCAAACGTTCAAAGTGGATGGAAGCCTGACTTACCGGTTGCGATTGGGGCGCAAAGGCCGGGCGCTCATTGCAAATGCCAGCGCGAACCTGGGCGATGAAAACCGGGACGGTAGGCTGCTTTCCACCAACGAATTTTTGCGCCAAACCCCGCCTGGCAGCAGCAGGTTGGATCAGCGTCAAGTCTATTCCGATGAAGCAAATAATTATGGCGGTTCGCTCGCTTATACAGAGCCGCTCGGCAAACGCCGCTATCTTGAAACCCGAGTGGAGCACCAGCAATATCTGAACAACACGGTCAAAAATTTCTACGACCGCATCACCACGCCCACGCCCGGCGAAGTGTTCAATCCCTTGCTCAGCAGCGAGTTCCGACGCGGTTACCGATACGACCGGGCTGGCCTCAACTTCATGCTCAACCGCCCAAAATACAATCTCACGATGGGGGCTGCCCTGCAAAATTCTAATTTGGATGGCGATGTTTTGGGGCTTGAAAACCCTATCCAGCGCTCCTTTACCCGAGTACTGCCCAGCGCGTTTTTCAACTACGATTTCAAGACCTCACGACATCTCAATATTGACTACAATACCAGCCTGCGGGAACCTTCCCTAGAGCAATTGCAGCCAGCGGTAGACAACTCTGACCCCTTGAATGTGTATATCGGAAACCCCGATCTTCGACCCGAGTACGCACACAACCTCGCGGCGAGTTTTATGAACTTTGACCAGTTCACTATGAGCAGTTTTTTTGTGTCGCTCAATGCTACTTACACCCGCGATCGCATCACCAATTCGGCTAATGTGGATTCGCTTTTCCGCCGCTTTATCCATCCGGTGAATGTGGAAAATGACTACGCGGTGAATGCCTACGCGAGTTACAACACGCCCGTTCGTCCGCTCAAGATCAACTTCAGTACCCGCCTCAACAACACCTATAACCGGGGCATTCTCTTTGTCAATGATCTCGAAAACACCACCGACCGCTGGCTCAATTCGCTCGAAATTTCCTTCGACAACCGCCGCAAGGAATGGGTGGACTGGACCCTTGGCGCCGAGGTTTCGCGGAACAGTACGCGTTATTCTGTGAACACTTCCTTGAATCAATCCTTTGTAAATCAGCGCTATTTTGGCGAGGTCACCGTTTTCCCCAACAAAAAATGGGCGATCGGAACGGGCATTGATTGTACGGTTTATTCTCAGGAAAACTTTGGCGAACAGCGCAGCATCCCGCTTTGGCGTGCCAGTGTGACACGTTATGTTTTGAAAAACAACAAGGGACAAATCAAACTCGCCGCGTACGACTTGCTGAATCAGAATATCGGTATCAGCCGGAGCAGCCAATTCAATTATATTGAAGAAGAGCGGGTGCGTAATTTGGCGCGTTATTTCCTGGTCAGTTTTTCCTATTCGCTCGCGGGTTTTAAGCGGGAGAAGGATGGGATTGAGATAAAAATGTAGTGTAAAAGCTGCAATACAAATCAAAAACCGGCCATATCAGAAATCCCCCAAACCAAAGATCCGATCCATGACTACCCACTTTTCACCCGGCCTGGCGCCGGGCAGGGCCTGCTGATATTTCCACATCAGCTGTTCCCATTGCTGCACGCGCGGGTTCGCAGCATCCATCGCGTTTTTGTGCTCAAATGAAAAATCATCCGCTGTTTCGAGCAGCATAAACAGGCGGTTGGCTATGCGATAGATTTCAAGGCTGAGGATGCCCGAATCCTGAATGCTCTTTATGATTTCTGGCCAGACGTTCCGGTGATGCTGCTCATATTCCGCTATGAGCGCCGGATCATCTTTTAAGTCGAGGGCGAGGCAATATCGCTTCATGTGCTATGAATGTGCTGAGCGTGGGTGTGTAAGGGTTTGGACAAAACTTAGATGTGCTAACCGCAGCGGCGCAAAGTATAGGCTTTCTATTTCTCTGCGCCGCTGCGTCTCTGCGGTTTAATTATGCTTTACCCCCATACATCCCGCCTTCTTATCCTGATCTGAATGGAATTTTCAACAGTGGTGTCGCTTATGAGGATCAAATACCCGCCTCCCCCCGCGCCGCTCAACTTCCAACCCAGAGCCCTGGATCGGTATTGTTCTATCACTTTCCATATCTCAGCGTCCACCATATTGGGAAACATGGCGATCTGAGCCTCAAAAGATGCTTTAAAGGCCTCGCCAAAGGACACGATATCCATGCGCTTCATTGCTTCCCAACAACCGTCCGCAGCATCGGCCAGCGCTTTTGCATTTTCCGTGTTGATCTGCGTGTTTTCCAACACATTGTAGGTGGATACCCTCGGGCCAAGGGTCACCAGATACAAATGGGATTCGATCCAGTGAAGCAGATCCTCGTCGTAGATGGATTCGATGGCCTCCGGCCAGTAATTGTTGTTGTAATGCAGTTTATTCAAACCAGGAAAAACAATGCCGATACTGTCCTGAGATCCGCTTATATGTCCCGTGCCGGGAGGATTGTCGTACACGAACAGTATTTTGGCATGTTGCTCTTTATCGCCTGCGGGCAATTCCGTTTTCCATAGTTCTATGGCTTTGCGCCGGGTACTCGAAGCCATGCCGCTTCGGTCGTTGAAGTCTATCGTCGGTTCAATGGAGATCGTAAGCACTGCGCCGGGATGGTATTTCGACACATAAGGCTGATCCAGCCAACCGCCCGCCAGATCAATTCTGAAAGGAATGGTACACACCGTACGCAAACTGGTGGTAGAGCGCACCGGCAGATCGCCGTGTGGTTTGCGGCTCAAAACGTTGTATTCAATATTGTTTTTCCTGCACAATGCCTCTTTTGCCGGGGTGTGGCCATCCTCGTTCACCACAAAAACATCCGGTGCAATTTCTTCCAGTTCTTGCTCAAAATCAATGATTCCCCAGCCCGTATTGATGCGAACCTCTTTGACGCAGGCAAGGGCATCCAGCATATATCCCCTTTCCTGTTGATTGTTTACGGGATAGCGCCCTTTCAGGTTTTTTACGTTTTCGTCGTTGCCGATACACACATACAGATCGCCATATTGCGAGGCTTCTTTCAAAAATGCAACGTGCCCGCTATGCAACAGGTCAAAGCATCCCGTGACAAAAACTTTTTTATTCATGGCTGCGGTGGAATGGGCGTGAATAGAGCCGGGACAGTTGCGGCGAAGGTCAATAAATTTTGGGGTTTGGAAGGGCGGGCGGAGCGGGTAATTTCCGATTACATGATTTGCGATTCGATGTAGTGCTGCCAATGACACTTTTTTTGGATGCGAACGGAAAAACATCCCCCCAATACGGGTAAAAAAGTAGTTTTGCTCCAAATCTCCTTTTATGGCTACGCTAACCCAACGCTGAATGCACTTAAACCGGATCATCAGGGGTACCCGTCTGGCTTTATTCATTGGGATATTGCTGTCCCAATTTTCGCTCCAGGCCCAGGAGTATATTGCCAAAGTAGAGCACTACAGCGTAGAGCAGGGTTTGTCGCATCGGCAGGTGAGCGCTATCTTTCAGGACAGCCGGGGCTTTGTGTGGCTGGGTACGCCCAATGGCCTCAACCGGTTCGACGGGTACGCTTTCCGGTCGTACACCAAGGAAAAGGACGGGCTCCTATTCAACGATATCACTGAAATTTCGGAGGATGCCTCCGGGTACTTATGGCTGGTAGAACGTAGCACAGGGCAGGTCTGTCTGTTTCAACCCGAAAGCCGCGAGGTGCTTTCGCTGGAACAAAAATTCGGCAACCAATATCCAGATTTCACGGCTGCCCATTTTGATGGGCGATTGATACGCGACGAAGAAGATGCACTCTGGATGATCCCGATTGGTACCGGGCGTCTATACCGCTATCATCCCCAAAGCGGCGTTCAGGCCGTTGCGGTGGAAGGGTATCAGAACATTCACCTCGTCTATTATGCCCCCGACAAAACCTTTTGGGGCTGGGCAAAGAATAATTCAATCATCCATTTTAATCGTGATGGAAAGTTGCTTTCACACTTTGAAAACTTATGGTTGTATAACAATTGGGGTATCACCAGCAACGGACTTTTAGGGATTACCAGAGAATCGGAACGAAAAGAAGAGTTTCGCTATTACGGTTTAAAGGGGCAGCGGTTTCCTTTCAATCCTCCAGGCTTGCTGCAAAACAATGGACCTCATCCCGCCCTCGTTTTTCCTTTCGATACCAACGGCACTTTTGTGATCCACGACCATTTGGTGAACGCCCGGGGCGAAACCCTGGCGCAGTGGGAATTCGAACAACACGACCGGAATAATTTTACGTGGCGCTTTTTTTATCAGGATTCTTCCGGCAGATATTGGCTGGGCGATGATTTTGGATTTTACATCCTTCAAATCAAAAAGAACCGTTTTCAGCACTATTTTAATAAAAAAGGTGCAAGACCCGGACTGGGCAATAGCGTCCGCGGCATTCTGGCCACCGCAGATAAGTTGTACGCCAATCTGGATTATGAAGGTCTGGTGGAACAAGATCTTCGAAACGGACAAAACCGCGATGTGGAAGCCGTTGGAAAAAACTGGGGGAACTATGCACTGGCAATGACCAGAGACGGCCAAATATGGTCGGGCAGGCAAAAAGCCTTATACTGTTGGTTTCCGGGGGCTGTAAATGCCAAGGTAATCCCGACCCAATTTGACCCATGGGCCATCTTTGAAGACAATCTGGGAAATATCTGGTTTGGCGCATTCGACAGTGGATTGTACCTGCTCGAAGCCGGCGCGTCGAGCCCCAAAGCATTTACCCAATACAACGGCTTCCAATCGTTGGCCACCGCTTTTGTGCTCCATATTGAACAAGATCCTTCCGGCTTCTTGTGGGTATGTGCAAATAACGGATTTTACAAGGTTGATCCACAAAAAGGCGTCGTCGCCCGGTACTGGTCGGGCGGCTCGGGCCCCAATTTTTTGCCCGCTGAAAATTTTCTTCATTTCCATCTGGATGCCGAGGGCATATTCTGGTTTGCTACGGCAAACGGCCTGGTACGAGCCGCTTCACAAACCGATGCGGATGGCAGTCGCTCGCCCCGCTGGGATGAACGATCGGGCAAGTTGTATAGCCGAGCCAATGGATTGCCCAATGACTTCATTTATGCCGTCTACGAAGACGATCAAGGCAAACTTTGGCTGCCCAGCGACCGCGGCATTATTCGCCTCGACAAAAAAACCGAAGAGATCAGGGCATACTTTGAAGCCGACGGGATCACCAATCAGGAGTTCAATCGTAAAGCGCATTTTCAGGCGCCAAACGGCATATTGTACTTTGGAGGCCTGAACGGCATCAACCGGTTTAATCCCGCCGATTTTAACGACTTCAACGACGTGCAAACCGCCCCCCCCCTCGTACTCACCGCCTTTCAGCAATTTGACGGTAAAACCAAACAATTCGCCGATCATAGCTCGGAACTCCTGCGTTCGAATATGATCATACTTCAACCAGACGACCGCTTTTTCAACCTCGAGGTCGCTTTGTTGAGCTTCGACCAGCCCCAATTGATCCAGTATGCCTGGAAAATAGATGGCATAGAAGAACGCTGGCATTTCCAAAATGTACGGCAATTCAATTTTGGCAGTCTTCCATACGGCGACCATGTGCTCAGAATAAAAGCGCAGGCGGCGAGCGGCCAATGGTCAAAAAAGGAATTGGTCTTTCATATCAAGGTTTTGCGGCCCTGGTATTTGAGATTCTGGTTCCTGGTCCTGGCAGCCCTGTTGTTGGGTATTGGTATCAGGGCCTATATACGCTGGCGCAACCAACAGCATATTCTGGAGCAGAAAAAACTGGAACGGATGGTGGCCAAAGCCACCGAACGGATCGAAGCAGACAAACGAACCATCGAAAAACAAAGCGAAGAGCTGCGGCATCTGGACCGGGTAAAATCCAATTTTTTCGCCAATGTAAGCCACGAACTGCGCACACCTTTATCCCTGCTCCTCGGGCCTATCGGTACGGTGTTGAAGCGAAACAGACTTGAAAATCAGGATTTTACCTTAGTCAGGCTGGCCCAGGTACATGCCAAACAATTGCTTCAGCTGGTGAATCAGATACTGGATCTGAACAAATTGGAAAGTGGAAAACTCGAATTGCACGAATCGCCCGTTTTGCTCTACCCCTTGCTCCGGCGCATTATTGCGGCTTTCGAAAGTCATGCCGATCAAAGGGGGATTCGCTTCCTGTTTCAATTCCAGCCGGAGAAAGACCTACGCATTCTACTGGATGCCGGCAAGTTGGAAACCATCCTGAACAACCTGCTTTCCAATGCCCTAAAATTCACCCCCTCTGAGGCTGGAGGAACGGTAAGCCTGACAGTAGAAAATCGGGGTCACAGTATTCTGCTGATCGTGAGCGACACCGGGCGCGGCATACACCCCGATGATCTGCCGCAAGTGTTCAACCGCTTCTATCAGTCCGAACAGCCCAATGCGCCCATCGAAGGCGGCACCGGGATAGGGCTGGCACTTTGTAAAGAACTGACGGAATTGATGCAGGGGCGGATTTCGGTTGAAAGCCCGGAATTCGGTGCGGGCAGCAAGTTTTTTCTTGAAATCCCGCAAAAAGAGGTGTTGGGCGTAGTGGATGCCGCTGAAATTGAATTCGTCGAAAAGGAGGAGCCAATGCACGAGGCGATCAAATCTCCTCCGGCTATGCACGAAGACAAGCCATACACGATCCTCGTGGTAGAAGACAACAAAAGCCTGCGTGATTATGTCCGGTTGATCATATCTGAAAAGTATCAAGTACTCAGCGCTGAAAATGGTGAACAAGCCCTGAAGGTTTTGTCCGAGTCCGCCGTGCATCTCCTAATTTCCGACATCATGATGCCCGTGATGGATGGTTTCGAGTTGTTGGAAAATCTGAAAAAGGAGGCAAAATTCCGGCTGCTTCCGGTCATCATGCTCACCGCCCGCGCCGAGATTCAGGATCAATTGCGCGCCCTACGTATCGGCGTAGACGACTACCTGCTCAAACCCTTTGAAGAAGAAGAGCTACTGGCCCGGGTAGCTGCCTTGTTGGAACGACATCGCGAACGCGAACAATGGGGCATTGAGAGCTTGGAAGAAACAAGCGCAGAAACCGCGGAATCCACAGCATCAGAACCTTCGGCCGGAGAACTGGCCTGGCTGGAGGAACTGGAATCCCTGCTGCGCGGGGAGTTGCAAAACGATCAAATCTCGGTCACGTGGTTGGCCGGGCGCCTTTACCTCAGCGAGCGCCAGTTGCAGCGACGTATCAACGGGCTTACCGGTTTGAGTCCCAATGCCTATATCCGGGAACTTCGCTTGCAGGAAGCGCGCCGCCTGCTGGAAACCCGTCAAGTCCATGCTTTAAAAGAAGCGGCCTGGGCGGTAGGGTTCCGTGATGAGAAGCATTTTTCGCAAATTTTTCGGGAGCGGTTCGGCAAGTCGGCGGCTGATTTGCTGCGATGAGTCCGATTTGACCACTGCGGCGTCTGATTTACCCTCCTGTCTTCTGGAAATGTCGGGTTTGACCTCCATTATGTCGGGTCTGCACCCTCCTGTCCCCCACACTTTTGCCCTGTAAACAGAAGGGAAGCAGGTTTCACGTCAGCGCCTTTCTTGTTTTCAAAAAAGTTGGTGGAATATTCCACGAGAGTCAAACCAGAAAAATTATTTCAAATATGTTACCAGAAACATCTGTCCGAAATTTTCACCCCTTCACCAATTACGATTTCAGCAACTTCTATTTTGGCTCCGGCGATGATGTGTATGACACCATTGAAACTTTTAATGACTGGTGGGAACATGCATACCCCGGGGGCTACCATATCTACCGGGAACCGCTGACCACCCCTGCAGGTACGAATATTTCCATCCGCAGCAATCTGGGCAAACGTATCGAAGGCCTGCTCAATCTCGCTTCCTACAATTATCTCGGCATGGCTGCTTCGCCCCAGGTAAAAGAGGCGGCCATCGAAGCGATCCAGTATTACGGACTTGGCGCTTCTGGTGGCCCGAACCTGAGCGGTATGTTCGATATCCACCGCGAACTGGAGGCCAACCTTGCGACATTCAAAAAGAAGGAAGCCTGTACCACCTTCAATTCCGGTTATGCAGCCAATGTGGGCATCATCTCCGGCATCATGCGCTCGGGCGACACCATTTTTCTCGATCAGTATTCCCATGCCTCCATCATTGACGGGGCCATATTATCAAAGGCCAAAACCGTCTTTTTCCGGCACAACAACGCCGCCGACCTCGAGCGCAAGCTCGCGGGCGTGACTGGTCGCAAACTGGTGGTCGTGGAAGGGATCTATTCCATGGACGGAGATTTCTGCAATCTGCCTGATATCGTGGAAGTGTCCAAGAGACACGGCGCACGGATCATGATAGACGAGGCGCATTCCGCTTTTGTGTGCGGAGAAAACGGCCGCGGAGTGGCAGAACATTTTGGTCTGGAGGACGCCGTAGATTTTCACATGGGCACCTTCTCCAAAGCACTGGGCGGTATTGGCGGGTATGCTTGCGGCGACCAGGCGTTCATCACATATCTGGAGGCCTATGCTCGCTCCCGTTTCTTTTCCTGCACCTTGCCGCCCTCCGTCTCCGCCGGTGTATTGGCCGCCCTTAACCACCTTGAGGCAAACCCGGAGATCCGGCTTCAATTATGGCACAATGTAGCCTATCTGCAAAAGCGCTTTAAAGAAGAAGGCGTTGACATTGGCCAATCTACCACACAGGTGATGCCGATTATGATCTACAACGATGCCAAGGTGTTTGAGATCGCAGAACAACTCCGGGAAGAAGGCATTTTTATCCAACCCGTTACCTATCCGGCAGTTTCCAAAGGTAAAGCCCGCTTCCGGCTTTCTGTTTCGTCTTCCCACACCATTTCACAACTTGAATATGCCGCAACCACCATTGCGTCTGTTTTAAAACAACACGGTCTGCTATGCAACAACCAGTAAAATATCATTTCAGCAATGGCATGAATGCCATTTTCGAGATCCCCACCGAAACGGCCCGCCGCATATTGCCGGCTGGTGTGGAGCCCATAGAATCGAACCACGGGGTCAGTTTGATCGGGTTCACCCTGTTCGATTTTTCCGAAAGCCCCATTGGACCCTACCACGAGTTGGTGGTTTCACTCTATGCCGTACCGCGTCTTGGCATCATGGAAGGGCACCCGCACGCTGCTGTGTACCCGATTGTAGTAGCCTCCAGCAGTCAGGAAGCCCGCGACCACGCCATTGACCTATGGAAACTGCCGCATTTCATGGAAGATGTTTCCATTGAGTTTGGGATATCTCCTGATGGTCAAAAAATTTCAGCGACCGTACGTTGCCACAAAGGGGAAACCATTCTGGAACTCTGCGTAAGCCAGACCGGTCTTTGGAAACCAACTTATCAATTGTACCAATCCTTCCAGCATGGCGAGAGCGGACTGTTTGTAGGCATCATGGATATGAAAGGCAGTCTGAGCGAACATGATGACAACACGGGGAGCTTGCGGCTACACGAACACCGTTTTTTTGACCGGCTCGATCTG
>JANMME010000279.1:0-1558 GCA_031373015.1 Saprospiraceae bacterium | reverse complement strand
CCATAGATGGCGTACCTACGGCACGCTTATGCATCGAAAACAACATTTCTACAAAGATTCCGTCCCGCTGGGACGTATTAAACTCAAAATTCGGGATGACTCATGTTAAAAAAAGCCCCATCTCTCCATTATGAGTCACATTCCTGCAACGTCCATTCGCCAGGTTTTCCTGATCCTGCTTATTGCAGCCATTTTCGGGGTGCTTTTCTGGAAACTTCATTTTTTCGTACCTGCCTTGTTGGGCGCTTATACCTTGTATGTATTGCTGAGGAACCCGCTGTTTTTTCTCACCGGGCGCTGGAAATGGCCGACCAATCTGGCCGCAGCCGTGCTACTCCTGGTTTCCTTTATCGCCGTGCTGCTGCCTTTCAATTGGCTGTTTATGCTGCTCGAAAGTCGCCTGATTTCTTTGTTCAAAAACTCCGATCAACTCAGGGAAAATGCCGAACGTATTATCAAGGTCTTGGAAGCAAAATATGAAATCTCACTGCTGACCCCGGAGAACATGGCCAGTTTCAGCAATTGGCTCGTCGGCGCGGCACAAAGCGTAGTAGGGGCTACGGTGAATGGGCTGGGGCTGCTTTTAGCCACTTATTTCATTCTCTGGTTTATGCTGACAGAGGGCAAAAAGATGGAGCGCTCCTTTTTCGACTGGATGCCGCTCCGCCACGAAAACGTGGCGTTTGTCCGAAAACAACTCAACGACATGGTGTGGGGCAATGCCCTCGGCATCCCGCTCATGGGCTTGGTACAAGGTCTTGCCGGGCTGCTGATCTATTGGCTGCTGGATGTGCAAGATCCCTGGTTGTGGTTTGCCATCACCTTCGTAGCCGGAATGATGCCCGTGCTGGGTGTGTCGCTGGCCTTTGTACCGCTCTCGCTCATTTTTCTGTCCCAGGGTGAAGAAGGCAAGGCATTGGTGATGTTCCTCTATGGGTTCATCATCATGGGATCGGTAGATAACTTTGCCCGTATGTGGTTATTGAAAAAAATAAGCCACACCCACCCCCTCATCACCTTGTTTGGAGTGGTAGTAGGGCTTCAGTTATTCGGTTTTATTGGGTTTGTTTTTGGGCCTATCTTGATCTCGCTGTTTATTTTGCTGCTGCACATTTACCACAAGGAGTTTCATCAGGTGACTTGAGAATTCCAAATCGGCATGCGTGACAAAATTTGGCTGCCCGATGAGCAAACGCCAGTGCCATTGATCAAGTGGCACATTGAGGTAATTGGCCGGATCAGCGCCCTCTACCCACCACAACCCTTCGAGTGGTTGAACACTGTACTCAGGCTCGATGCCCGCTTTTTTCCGGGCAAATTTGATCGTATAGGCGGAGCCGTATAAAGCTGAAACCGCGGCTTCAAATTCCGGATTGTTATTCGGACTCCCCTTTCCTTCGATGCTAAGAAATTGCATGGGAGGGACAGTGACCAATTCCGGCGATTTGGAAGGAGGGTTAAAAAGCGTTTTTAGGGCTTTTTTGTAATCGTACTTATCTTTCAGTTGGGGCAACATGGCTGGAAAATTTTTAAGTTCACAAAAAATGGCTGTGACCCC
>JANMME010000278.1:0-6112 GCA_031373015.1 Saprospiraceae bacterium | reverse complement strand
GTGCCAGTGGCGCCAAATCGCCCGAAGCACCTAGAGAACCCAATTCAAAAACTACGGGCAAAACATCTGCATTGTAAAAATCTATAAGTCGTTGCACCACCACCTCACGCACTCCGCTGTGGCCATAAGACAGGCTTTGGATTTTTAAAAGCAACATGATGCGCAACACTTCCTGGGGGACAGCCTCCCCCATGCCAGCAGCGTGGCTAACCACCAAATTATGTTGGAGCTGTTCAAGGTCTCCTGCTGATATTCGGACATCGCAAAGCGAACCAAAACCCGTGTTGATACCGTAGAAAAGTTGGTCGTTGCTGGCCAGTTTTTGTTCCAAAAAATCGCGGCAGTGGCGGATACGGCGGGTGGCTTCGGCGGAAAGGGCAAGGTTTGAATGTTTGGAGAGGATTTCCCCAATATGCTCGAGGGATAGATGGTCAGGACTTATGTGGTGTGTCATGGCGCCATTATACTAGGTCAGGAATTTGGGCCGCGAAGGTAGCAAAAGCCCCGTTACCCGAATTGATCTTGTTAAATTCGCAAAAAACGCGGTTAATCTGAGGTTAAGGCATTGGTTTTTAAAGTCACTGGATCGTTTATAATTTTTTGGAAATGAAGGGGTTGGTTTTTGTTTGACTAATTTTTTTTTCAAAAGAATACAACCTGTTAAAAACCTAACGCATCAGAACGCCGCCAAAAGTCGCGCGATGTTCTACTTTTGAGCCGGAAATTGGAGGGCATTGAGAAATTGAGATATTGGCCTGCCTGTCGGTAGACAGGGATATTAAGGCACGTGTCGGCTCACCTCCTCAAATCAACAAATCAACATTAACTTCAACCATGATTAAAAGAATCGCTTCAACTGCCTTATTCTTCCTTGGCCTTATGGCCTTCGCTCAAGCACAACGTATTGCTTATGTGGACGTTACGGCTGTTTTGGAAAGCCTTCCAGAATACCAAAAGGCGCAAGAGCAACTCGACAAAGTAGCCACCGCCTGGCGTCAGGAAATTGCCCAAGAACAAGACAAAGTAAAAGGTATGTACAGCAAGTTTCAAGCGGAGCAAGTGTTGCTTAGCGAAGAAATGAAAAAGACCCGCGAAGAAGAGATAATGGCAAAAGAGAAAGAAGTCCGCGAAATGCAGCGCCAGAAATTTGGCCCTGAGGGCGCTTTGTTCAAAAAGCGTGAAGAACTAGTAAAGCCCATTCAAGACAAAGTGTACGGCACCATTGAGCGGTTTGCCCAAGACAAAGGCTATGAATACGTCTTTGACAAGGGCAGTGCCTCCGGTATGCTTTATGCCGACAAGAAAAACGATAAAACAGAAGACATCAAAGCGCTTTTGAAGAAAGGTTGAGATTGTTTAGGGTTTAGGGTTTAGGGTTTAGAGTTTAGGGGCTCCGGTCAACGATTTCATCCTAAACCCTAAACTCTAAACTTTAAACCCTAAACCCTAAACCCTAAACAATCCCAACCCTCAACATGCTCAACAAACATTCTAACACACTGAAAATGAAGAAGTATTTCCTGCTGGCCCTTGGCATTATCATCTCTACGGTTAGCTTTTCCCAAAAATTCGGCTATTGCAATTCTGGTGCCCTCCTTATGCAAATACCCGAAGTAAAGGCTGCCGACAGCGACCTTCAAGCCTTCCAGACCCAACTCACCAAAAAGGGTCAGGAAATGGTGAAAGCCCTGCAAGATAAAGCCGCGGAGCTGGATCGCAAAGAGAAACAAGGCACTATTTCGCCCAAAGATATGGAGACGCAGAGCGCAAAACTGAAAGAGGAGCAAGCCGGCATCGCTGATTACGAGCAAGAAGTGTATAAGAAGCTGGCAGAAAAGCGCGAAGAACTTTTCAAACCCATCCTCGACCGGGTGAACAAAGCGATGGCCGATGTGGCCAAAGAGAACCAGTTCATGTTTGTTTTCGACCAAAACGCTCAAGTGTTGCTTTATGCGGATGAATCGCTTGATGTGACGAAGTTGGTGAAGGTAAAACTTGGCATCCCCTAGGCCTTGTTTAATTTTGCCGCCCCTTTTTCTATCGTATCATGTTGCCATACCTTTCTGATCGCGCCCTGCTTATAACAGGGGCTGTGCTGTGTGCCATAGCTGCATGGTGTACGATTGGCTATCACCATCCTGACGAGCACTTCCAGATTTGGGAATTTGCCAATTACAAACTTGGGAATATCCCGGCCAGCGACTTGCCATGGGAATTTCCTGCACGGATGCGCCCCGGGTTGCAGCCTTTTTTGGCTTACAGCATGGTGTTGGCGGCAAGGAATTTGGGCATTGACAATCCGTTTGTACAAGTTTTTTTCACGCGCTTGCTTTGTGGGGCGGCTGCCTTACTGGTTTATTGGAAATGGTCTGTATGGCTTGAGCGCGACTTAGAAAGCCCTCTGGCAGCGCGCTGGATGCGTATCGGACTCCTGTTTTTTTGGCTGATGCCCTACCTCAATGTGCGATTTTCCTCGGAGAACACTTCGGCCATTTGTTTCTTTGGAGGACTGCTGCTTTTGGTCCAACAGTTTGAAAATCAAAAAAACAGGATTAGTGGACAGGTTGTTGCAGCAGGTTTTTTGCTCTGTCTTTCATTTTTTTTCCGGTATCAGATAGCATTTGCAGGTATTGGCTTGGGAGCCTGGCTCTTGTTGCAAGCCAGGCCAAGGCTACGCTATTGGACAGCCTTGGCCATGGGCGCAACGCTGGCGTTCGGGCTTGGCTTGGCTGCTGATTTTTGGCTTTACGGCGAATGGGTATGCGCTCCATACAACTATTTTTCCTCCAATATTATGGATGGGAAGGCAGCCGACTTTGGCGTGTCGCCATTTTGGTGGTACCTGACAGAGATGCCCATCGCTTTGTTGCCTCCATTAAGCGTTGCACTGCTGTTTTTGTGTGCGTTTGGCGTTTGGAGAAAACCACACCATGTGCTGACTTGGTGTGCAGTGCCTTTCGTGCTGGCACACTCGCTGGTGGCGCATAAGGAGGTGCGGTTTCTGTTCCCGATGGCCATGCCGTTTTTTTTCTTTGCTGCCGTTGGCTGGGAGCTGTTCAGTGAAAAGTTCGATCTGAAAAATTGGATGAAAAAGGCCTTCCGTATTTGCCTTTGGTTGAATGGTATTGTTTTGATTTTCAGGATTTTAATTCCGGCAAAAGAACTGGCTGCTTACTCAAGATTCATTTGGGACTGGCATCAAAAAGAACCGAATGCCACCGTACATATTGTAAAGAGAGCACCGGAGAATCAGGTTGCTTTTAGCATCCCTTTTTACGAGCATCCGGGACAACGCTTTATGATTTGGCACACCGATTCAAGCTACAGAAACGACACCACTACGCTTCATGCGGGAGATTTGATGTTTTTCACCGAGGTTCATGCCCAAGCACCTGCGCCCCCTTCAGGCTTTCGACTCAAGCGGGAATATGATTACTATCCTTCCTGGATTTTGAGCAACAACACCAACAACTGGCAAAGCCGAACATGCATCTGGTCTATCTACCAGTTAGAAACTTCTGATGAAGTGATGAAGTGATGAAGTGATTGGTGCACCAGTCGCTACCTTCGCCATCTAGTGCCGCGTCCGGCAAATAATGTATGAATTGGGGAGACAAATTTTTTATTTATAAAGGCCGAAGGAGGGCGCAATGCGGGACATTTTAACCGACGAACAACGCAGAGAAAGGGAAAATTTGGCCGCCACATTCGTACATTATTTGCCGGACGCGGCACTAGTTATCATTCATTGTATTTCCATGTTGACAACGCTCTCTGATCGCTCCTTGCTCCTTGCTGGGGCTGGTCTGTGCGCCATAGCCGCGTGGTGTACCATCGGCTATCACCATCCGGACGAGCATTTCCAAATTTGGGAATTTGCCAACTTCAAACTCGGGCATATCCCAGCCACCGACTTGCCTTGGGAATTTCCTGCCCAAATCCGTCCGGGGTTACAGCCATTTTTAGCGTACAGCACGGTGATGATGTTGCAGAAAGCAGGTATGGAAGATCCTTTCATTTCCATTTTCCTGACTCGGTTGCTCTGCGGTTTGGCTGCCATTTGGGTCTATTGGAATTGGTGCTTGTGGCTGGAACCTGATTTTAAAAACCCTGGCTCGGCACGATTGCTTCGTTTGGGGCTGCTATTTTTTTGGTTTATACCATACCTCAACGCGCGTTTTTCTTCCGAAAACACTTCGGCTATTTGCTTCTTTGGAGGCTTGCTACTGTTGCTACAACAAATTGATAATCAAAAGAATAGAATGGGTTGGCAGATGTTAGCGGCGGGGTTTTTACTGGGTACCTCATTCTTTTTTCGCTACCAAATCGCTTTCGCGGGCATGGGCCTTGTCGCCTGGCTTCTATTTCAAAAAAAACTTGCCGGGGCCTCGTGGGCAACACTCGGGACAGGTGCTTTATTTGCATGCGGGCTGGGTTTCGCAGCTGATTTCTGGGTTTATGGCACCTGGGTTTGCCCGCCGTACAACTATTTTGTAACAAACATCCTGCAAAGTGAAGCCAGGTTTGGCACAGAACCCTGGTGGTGGTATTTTAAGGAAGCCTTGATTGATTTGTTGCCCCCCTTTAGCATTGCACTTTTGGTGTTTTTCGCGCTAGGCATTTGGCAGAAGCCGCGACATGTATTGACTTGGTGCATGTTACCGTTCGTTTTAGCTCATTTTACAGTGGAGCACAAAGAGATGCGGTTTCTTATTCCAATCATTTTGCCCTTTTTTTTCCTCACAGTGGCTGGCTGGGAGTTTGTTCAAGAAAGATATAGGGTAAAAAAGTGGATGCTAAAACCATTGGCCCTTGGCCTTTGGATCAATGCAATCATGCTGCTGTTCTGGATTTTCGTCCCGGCAAAAGAGATGGCGGCCTATTCAAAATTCCTCTGGGATTGGCATGAAAAACACCCGGAGTCAAGGGTTTTCTTTGTAAAAAAAGAGCCTCGAAAAAGCTATCCGCTCAACATGCCTTTTTATGAAATCCCCGCTCAAGACCAGGTGTCCTGGTACACCGAACCGATGTACAAGAACGACACAACAGCTTTGCGTTCTGGCGACCTGATGTTTTTTACGGAAGTGCTCAACCCGCCACCAACGGCTCCAGCGGGCTTTGAACTAAAACGAGTTTATGCCTATTATCCCGATTGGCTTCTGCGCTTTAATATCAATGACTGGCAAAGTCGCACGCGCATTTGGGCCATTTATGAAGTGATGAAGTGATGAGTGATGAAGTGATTTAAGCCCACCAGAGCGCAAATCACTTCATCACTTCATCACTCATGCATCATAATTTAAAACCGGCGCCAACCACCGCTCCGTCTCTGCAAACGACATTCCTTTTCGTCGGGCATAGTCTTCCACTTGATCTTTTCCGATTTGTCCGAGGCCAAAATACTTGGACTCCGGGTGACTGAAATACCAACCCGAAACGGAGGCCGCGGGATGCATCGCACAACTTTCGGTCAAGTGTATCCCGGCATTTTTCTCGGGGTCGAGCAATTGCCAGAGGGTTCGTTTTTCGGTGTGCTCCGGGCAGGCTGGGTAGCCAGGCGCAGGGCGGATGCCTTGATATGCTTCGTGGACAAGTTTCTCATTGTCAAGGTTTTCATTGGGAGCATAGCCCCAAAATTCTTTCCGCACCCGCTCGTGCATGCGCTCGGCGAGGGCCTCGGCAAGTCGGTCGGCCAGGGCTTTGAGCAGGATGGCGGAGTAGTCGTCGTTTTCTTTTTCAAATTTCTCTACCCATTTTTCGATGCCGATGCCGGCTGTAACGGCGAAACTTCCAATACAGTCGTCGCCTTTGGGGGAAATAAAGTCGGAGAGGCAAAAATTAGCCTGATCTGATGCTTTTACATTTTGCTGCCGTAAATGATGGAGCGTCACTGTACCGGCGGCTTCAGCCGCAGGATATGTACCGGCGGCTTTAGCCGCAAGATCTGTACTGGCGGCTTTAATCGCAAGATTTGCACCAGCAGCTTTAGCCGCAAGATTTGTCGTTGACGTGCCTGCGGCTAAAGCCGCCGGTACAGTGATGTCATCACCGATGGCTTTCGCCGGGAAAATCCCGATCACGGCCCGCGCTTCCAGCCATTTCCCATCTATGA